>JADLHS010000078.1 GCA_020848635.1 Limisphaerales bacterium | reverse complement strand
GGATTTCGAAGGGCGTAACGCGGGCCAGCAGCCGGTAGAACAGCCAATAACAGAATTTTTTCAGCCAGCCTTCCTTCCGCTTTTCCCGGATGGCGTAAACCACTTCAAAGCCCTCCCGCCATTTCTGGATGAAGCGCGCGAGTTCTTCGGGCGGGTCTTGCAAATCCGCGTCCATCACGATGACCGCATCGCCGTCGGCGTGATAGATCCCGACCGAAACGGCCGTCTGGTGTCCGAAATTGCGAGCGAGGGAGAGCGCGCCCCACCGGGGGTCGCGGGCCTGTTGCGCGACCAACATGGGCCAGGTTTGGTCGCGGGAGCCGTCATCCACGCAAATGATATTCCAGTCGTAGGCCCAAGTTTCCGCCGCCGCGCCCAGCCGCCGGAACAATTCCGGCAGGACTTCCTGTTCGTTGTAACAGGGAATAACGACTGAAACTTTCATGTTCGGCAATTATAGAGGTTGGCAGGCGGAAAGTGCCAGAATCGTTTGGCGCAAGACAATGACTTTCAGCTGCGAACGGTTTTGCGCCCCAAGGCCATGACGCTGACGCCGACCGGAAAATTGAGGCCGCACCGCAGGAGCGAGTTTTCCAAGCACAAGAGCCAGGTCAGCGCGCGATTCAGTAACGCGGGGGTCGGCCGGATGTCGCCCGCGAAGGCCGCGCGCTTGGGGACGAGCCGCCGGAGCAGCCGGACCCCGGAGACGGGCCAGAAAAGCAGAAAGTTCCAATATGAGCTGCGCGTCAGGGTGAATCCATTATCCGCCAAAAGTTGACGCAGTTCCGGACGACGATAACGCTTGAAATGTTTGTTTACTTCATCGTGCTCGCTCCAATGAAATTGGAAGGCGGGAACAAACACAATCAGCCGGCCATCCGGCTTGAGCACCCGTTTCCATTCACGAACGGCTTGGGGAGCGTCGGCCAGATGTTCGAGCACGTCCGAGGCGGTGATGACATCGAAACTCTCGTTGGCGAACGAAAGCTTCTGGGCATCCATGACGTGGGTGTCGGCCAGGCCGCGTTTTTGGCAGAGCGCAATGCCGTCGGTACTGATGTCAATTCCGGTCACCTGTGCGTAGCCGTCAGCGTGCAATTGCTGAATCAACGGACCGCCCGAGCAGCCGATCTCGAGAATGCGACCGGCGCGATCGGGGCTGGCCTGCAGGACCAGCGCGCGAACCAAGTGGCGGCGACCTTGAAACCACCAATGTTTTTCCTCCAGCCGATGATACTGCTCTTCGTATTCCTTCTTCATGGGGTTGCTTCACGGGTTACGGAAACCAAATGATGGCGTTGCCAGGGTTGCATCCATTTGCCAGATCATTGTTGGGTGTCGGCGCGGCGGGAGGCAATGGATTTTTGGCCGCCACGTTGGTCGACAGCCCACCAGGGGTGCAAGGGCGGACCGTGCGGGTAATTGGGCGCAGCCCGTCAACCTCGAACCCAGTCCCACCAAACCCAGGCGGTCCCGCACACGGGCTGGGCAATTGGGATTTTACCGGGCTTAAACTGGGAGTTTTCCCGACCTGGACACGGGTCGGGCCGCAATCTGGCACGGGGATTGCCGAGAATTTGATTGAGTGAAAGCCGACAATTAGGCATCCATGAGCTTGGAACAACCAGAGACGAACACAATGAATCAGACAACGGCGGTCATTCCGGCGGAAGGCCTCGCCGACGAAATCCGGTGGGCGTGGCGGCAATTGCCGGACAAAGGATTCTTTTTCAGCCTGCTGGCGGCCTGGCTGGCTCTGTTCCATTTTCTGGGCAACTCCACGTTCGGTTATGTTGATACGCCCTCGTTGCTCGGGTGGATGTACAATGCCTACAGCATGTCAGGATTGGAGGGGGACGACGGGCAAGGATTGATCATTCCGTTCTTGGTGGTGGGATTGTTCTGGTGGAAACGCAAGGAATTGCTGGCGCTGCCGCTGCGCGGATGGTGGCCGGGGCTGTTACTGGTGGCGGCGGCGCTGATCTTGCACATTCTGGGCTATCTTGTCCAACAACCGCGCCTTTCAATTGTCGCACTGTTTGCCGGCATCTATGGCCTGACGGGGCTGGCATGGGGCCCGCGCTGGCTGCGGGCGAGTTTCTTTCCGTTCTTCCTGTTTGCGTTCATGGTCCCGTTGGGGTCGTATGCGGCCAAAATTACTTTTCCGTTGCGCATCTTGGTGTCGTGGATTGTGGAGCATCTGTTTGATGATGTGCTGGGAATTGGCGTGCTGCGCGTGGGCACGCAGCTCTTCAACAGCCTGGGGACGTATCAATTCGAGGTGGCGGCGGCGTGCAGCGGGATTCGCAGTTTGACCTCCACCTTGCTGGCCGCGACGGCGTTTGGCTTCATCGTTTTCCGCTCGCCCTGGAAGCGCGCGGCGATGATCGTATCCGCGGTGCCGCTGGCGGTGATAGGCAACGCGTTGCGCCTGTCGCTGATCGTCGGGGCCGGAGAGTTCTTCGGGCAGAACGTTGGGAATATCGTTCACGAGAACACTTTTTTCAGTTTGCTGCCGTACGTGCCGGTGTTCCTCGGCTTAATGTATATTTCCCGCTGGCTCGAAGAGCCGCCGGCGAATCAACGGCCGGCGGCAATTACCTAGCCGCCCTGAATCAAAAAGCGCATGAACAAGACGAAGTGGATAGTGGCGGTGACGGCCTTGCTGCTGATTGGCGGCAGCGCCGCAGTGCTGCTCCAATTCAAAGCCCAGCAAAGGCTGGGTCAGCCCGGCGTTAAAACCCGGCCGCTGGCCAACAGCCGGAATCTCCAAGTCGTCCTGCCCGAAACGGTGCTCGACTACACCTCGGAGTGGCTCGAACAGACCGACATCGTTACCAACACGTTGCCGCCGGATACCAGCTACGGATCGCGCCGCTACACGGCACCGGACAATTTCTCGGCGCAAGTCACCGTGGTTTTGATGGGCAGTGACCGCACCAGCCTGCACAAGCCGCAGTTTTGTCTCACCGGCGCGGGGTGGGCGATTGACAGTAACGCCACGCGCGAAGAAACCGTCCGGGTGGAACAACCCCAGCCCTATGATCTGCCGGTGGTCAAATACGTCGCATCGCGGCAGGTGCAGCAAGAAGGCCGCACTGTGGAATGGCGTGGAATTTATGTTTACTGGTTCGTGGCCGAGGACGCGATCAGCGCCACCGAAAGCGGATTGGAACGTATGTGGGCCATGGCGCACACGCTGGTGACAACGGGAGTGTTGCAACGGTGGGCGTACATCAGTTATTTTGCCGTCTGTCCGCCCGGCCAGGAGACGGCGACTTATGAGCGGCTGAAGAAGCTCATCGCCGCGTCCGCGCCGGAATTTCAATTGACGCCCAAACCGAAGACTCAGGTCGCGGCCACTCAGCCTTGATCCGCCACCCGCTGTAATTTTTCATGCTGCGACGCGATCGCCAGATGCGGATGCAAATCCATCAAATGATGGATGCCTGCCTCTTCGCGGTCAGCTTCTGGATCGCCTACGAATTGCGCGCCTCCACCTTCTTCCTTGAACAATTCAATCTGCCGCCGATTCAGCCCTTTGGCACGTATTTCTGGTTTTACCTCGTGCTGATACCCGTGTCGCCTTTGGTGCTTGAAGCTCAGGGCTTCTACAACCGGCCCCTGATCGCGCCGCGCCGGCACACCCTGTGGCCGCTCTTCAAAGGCTGCCTGTTCATCGCCCTCGGCCTGACGCTGGCCTTGTTCTTCACGCGGCTCTACATCGCTCGCTCAGTGCCGATCTGGTTTGGGGTCATCAGTTTCGTTCTGGTTTATCTCAAGGAGGAGATCGTGCTGGGCGTTTTCAAGAGCAAGGTGGGGCAGGCCCAATCCCGCCGGCGCTTCCTCCTCGTCGGCACTCCCGAACAAACCTCCATCATGCGGGCCGAAATTCGCGCCCGGCCGGAATCGGGCGTGGACATCGTCGCCGAACTTGACTTGAACCACACCAATCTCGACCAGTTCGTTTTACGATTGCACGACCATTCCGTCAATGGGGTCATCCTCAGCAGCCGCCACACGCACTTTGATCGCGCCGAAGCCGTCGTCAAAGCCTGTGAGATTGAGGGGGTGGAAGCCTGGTTGATTGCGGATTTCTTCAAGACGGAGATTTCCCGGACCCGCTTGGATGACTTTTATGGGCGGCCCGTGCTGGTGTTCCGTTCCGCACCCGAGACCTCCTGGCAGGGAATGGTCAAGCAGGGGATCGATTTTGTCGGCGCGTTGCTATTGTTGCTGATTGCGGGTCCGCTCTTCATGCTTCCAGCGGCTCTGCTCATCAAGCTCACGTCCAAAGGCCCGGTTTTCTTTCGCCAGTTGCGCTCCGGGCTCAACGGCTCGCCCTTCACGATCTACAAATTTCGCACCATGGACACCAACGCGGAGCAACTCAAACACGAACTGGCGGCGATGAACGAAATGACCGGCCCGGTGTTCAAGATCACGAAGGATCCGCGCATTACCCCCGTTGGTAAATGGTTGCGCAAATTCAGCGTGGATGAACTTCCACAACTCCTCAACGTGCTGCGCGGCGAAATGAGCCTGGTTGGTCCGCGCCCTTTGCCGGTGGATGAAATCCGGCGCATCACCGACTTGGCGCATCGCCGCCGGCTGAGCGTCAAGCCCGGCCTCACCTGTCTCTGGCAGGTCAGCGGGCGCAATCAGATCCTCGATTTCAAGGACTGGGTGCGCCTCGATTTGGAATACATTGATAACTGGTCGTTGTGGCTGGACTTCAAGATTCTCCTGCGCACCGTCCCGGCCGTGTTCTGCGGCGCGGGAGCAAAGTAACCGGCTCGCCCGCCCGCCGCCGAATCAACCCATGCCATCAAAAGCAAAGACCAACCGCAATCCGCAACTCACCTCCGTCGTCACCGGGGCCGCCGGTTTCCTCGGTTCGCACCTTACCGACCTGTTGCTCGCGCGCGGCCACAAAGTCATTGGCCTGGATAATTTCATCACCGGGAGCGTGGACAACATTGCGCACCTCGGTGGTAATCGGAATTTCAAGTTCATCGAGCAGGACGTCACCGAGTTCATTTTTCTGGATTGTCCGGTGGACTACGTTTGGCATTTCGCCTCACCCGCCAGCCCGATTGATTATCTGAACGTGCCGATTCAAACGCTCAAGGTCGGCTCGCTGGGCACCCACAAGGCGCTGGGCCTCGCCAAAATTAAGAGCGCCCGCTTTCTCATTGCCTCCACGTCGGAAATCTACGGCGACCCGCTCGTCCATCCGCAAACCGAGGATTACTGGGGCAATGTCAATACCATCGGCCCGCGCGGTTGTTACGACGAAGCCAAACGATTCGCCGAGGCGCTGACCATGGCCTACCACCGCGAGCATCAGGTCGCTACGCGCATCGTGCGGATCTTTAACACCTACGGCCCCCGCATGCGCCTCAACGATGGGCGCGTCGTGCCTGCCTTCGTTAGCCAGGCGTTGACCAACAAGCCGATCACCGTTTTTGGCAAAGGCACACAGACCCGCAGCTTTTGCTACGTGTCCGATCTGATCGAGGGAATTTACCGGCTGATGATGAGCGATTACGATTTGCCCGTGAACATCGGCAACCCAAAGGAGATAACGATGTTGCAATTTGCCGAGGCGATCATCCAGGCGACTGGTTCGCGCAGCAAAATTGTTTTCAAACCCCTGCCGCAAGACGATCCGAAACAGCGCAAACCCGACATCACTCTCGCGCGCAAGCTGCTGAAGTGGGAGCCGAAAGTCCCGCTCGCGGACGGCCTCGTCAAGGCCATCGCTTACTTCTGCAACAAGGTGTGAACCGGCGTCAGCACGGTTTCCGACTCGTTGTGAAATTGGCAGACCCGGCCATGCAGCCTTTCGGAAGCCACCGCCGGAGCGCGTCGGTCACTTGCTGCCCGGCTTGACGGCGGGAGTTGCCGCGAGGTCGGGTGGTAGTTTGTCGGGCGCGAACGTTTCAACTTTTAGTCGAAGCAGGCTGAAAGCGGGGACATCAAGGTTCACTGTGGCATTGGAACGATCCACCACCATCGCCAGCCCCAGCACCACGCCCCCGTTCCCCCGAACGATGTCAATCGTCTCCTTCGCGCGCCCCCCCTGCGTCACGACATCCTCGACGACGAGTATGCTTTCACCGGGCGCGATTTTGAATCCGCGCCGAAGCACCAGTTTGCCCTCCTCCTTTTCCACAAAGATGAAGCGGACTCCCAATTGCCGCGCCACTTCCTGGCCGATGACCAAGCCGCCCATCGCGGGGGCGATGACCGTGGTTACGCCGAGCGGTTTGACCTGAGCCGCCAGGGCCGCACCGAGTTTTTCGACGATGGGCATTTGTTGGAGCGCCAGGGCGCATTGAAAAAACTGGGGGCTATGCAACCCGCTCCGAAGCACGAAATGCCCCTCGAGCAGCGCGCCGGTGTCGCGGAAAACTTGCAGCACTTGGTCTTGTGTCATGCGTGGAAGTGTAGATATCGGATTTTGCATGCCAAGTTTCGAGTTGGTGCATGGGTGACTGGTTCGCACCCGAAGTGAATGGTGCAAACGATCTTGGTCCGCCAATTTCGCTCGCCGCTCGGGGCCTTTTCAAAAACAATCCGCGCGTGCCGAAGTGGGTCAAAACGATTGTCGCCGTCTTGCTGCTGCCGGTCTGTGCCGGCGCTGCCCTGACACTCGGAAAGGTGATGCGCGCCTGCGGCAGCGCCGATCTGACGCTCGTGCCGATTCTCGCCGGCGCCGCCTGCTGGGTC
>JADLHS010000077.1 GCA_020848635.1 Limisphaerales bacterium | reverse complement strand
CTGTTCTACGCGGAAGGCGCGTCGTTCGGCGATTTCAACAAGGACGGAAAGATGGATGTGGTGGCGGGACCGTTCTGGTTTGAAGGGCCGGATTTCAAAACGAAACACGAACTGCGGGCGCCCACCGTTTTTGATCCGAAGAATTATTCGGATAATTTTCTAACCTATACCGCCGACTTCAATCGGGACGGCTGGGCGGACGTTTTTGCGGTGCCGTTTCCCGGTGGGGAAGGGTACTGGTACGAAAATCCGGGCGCCAAGGATGGCCATTGGCCGCGACACCTGGCCTATCCGATGGTGGGCAACGAGTCGCCCATATGGGCTGATGTCACGGGTGACGGGCAGCCGGAATTGGTCTTCAACAATGACGGCTATATCGGCTACGCCACTTTTGATACGACCAAGCCCAACGATGTCTGGAGTTTTCATGCGATCTCGCCGCTGGACAAACGTTATCAAAGATTCACTCACGGCATCGGCGCGGGCGACATCAACGGTGATGGCCGTGGGGACATTCTTGAGTCCGCCGGTTGGTGGGAGCAACCCGCGGATGCGGCCACCTCGTCAGCAGCCTGGAAGTTTCACCCGCAACCATTCGCCGAGGCCGCATCACAAATGCTCGTCACGGACGTGGACGGCGACGGGTTGGCGGACGTGATTTGTTCCTGGCACTGTCACCTGTACGGATTGGTCTGGTATCGTCAGGTGCGTTCCGCCGCCGGGGAAATCACCTGGCAACAGAACATTCTCATGCCGCCCAATCCGGATGTCACCACCTCCCACCTCCGGTGCAGTCAGATGCACGCCATGGAACTGGTGGACATGAACGGCGACGGACTCAATGACTTCGTCACCGGCAAACGCTTTTGGGCCCACGGCCCCACCGGTGACAAGGAGTCGGATGCGCCGGCGGTCTTGCTCTGGTTTGAGTTGCAGCGGTCAGGCAACGGCAAGGTCACGTTCGTGCCGCATCTCATTGACGACGATTCCGGTGTGGGCACGCAGGTTACGACCGGGGATTTGAATGGCGATGGCCGGCCGGACGTGATTGTAGGCAACAAGAAGGGCATCTTCGTCCACTTGAACGAAATGCCCAAACATTGAGCGGCGGCAGAGGCAACTGCCGACCGGGTAACGCGGCAAAAGACCTTCAGCCGAAAGAAAGGCGAATTGGACGCCGCGCAGAGACTATTAACTGCTATGACCAACGAGCGACAGCCTGTGGGCCGGATACACCTCGCAACCACAAAACCGCCATGCTAAACATGAAGATATTTGTTGTCCTTTTCCTTGGTCTACTGAGTTTAGTGGCGGCCAATTTGCCCGCGCAAGGAACGCTCGGCAATCCGCTCGGCGGCCTCGAACGCCTCAAGGATTTTGAGACCATGCGAGCGTCGTCGTCTGACCCGAACTGGCAGAATGGGAACGCCGACGCGCGGCCCATCCCATCCGGCGAGACGCTCACGCTGGCCGAATTGGAGGGGCCGGGTCAAATCGTTCACATTTGGTGTACGGTTGCTCAAAGTGATCCGTATTATGCCGCCAAGTTGATCCTCCGCATGTACTGGGATGGCGAAGAGCATCCCAGCGTTGAATCGCCGCTCGGTGATTTCTTCGGCATCGGCTTTGGGGTGGACAAGGCATTCACCTCGATTCCCATCCGCATTACCTCTGACGGCCGGGGTCGCAATTGTTATTGGCCCATGCCGTTCCGAAAGAAAGCCCGCGTCACCATCACCAACGAGAGCGACCAGCGCTGCGACAGTTTTTATTACTATCTTGACTGGCAGAAACACAAATCTCTCCCTGAGGACACCGCGTATTTTCACGCGATGTATCGCCAGGAGTTTCCGTGTGTGATGGGCAGAAACTACCGGCTCGCGGACATTCAAGGCCGCGGTCATTACGTCGGTACCATTCAGAGCGTTTACCACATTTCACCGGGCTGGTATGGCGAGGGGGACGATTTCTTCTTCATCGACGGGGAGGCAACGCCCCGTTTGCGCGGCACGGGAACGGAAGACTATTTCTGCGACGGGTGGGGCTTTCGCGAACAGGCGGGTCCGTTCTACGGCACCCCGCTGTGGGAGGGCTACGAGACCGGGGATCGCGGCACGGCCTATCGGTTTCATGTTCCGGATCCGGTGGTCTTCCAGAAATCCCTGCGCGTCGAAATCGAACACAAAGGCTCGCAAAAATTCCCGGACGGGAAGACGGATGGGTTCATCGAGCGCGATGACCTGATGTCGAGTGTGGCGATCTGGTACCAGACCGAGCCCCATCAAGCCTGGCCCGCCTTGCCCGTGGGCAAGGAACGGCTGCCGTTTCAAGAACGACTGGTGGTGAAAGGACATGCCGCGGTTGCGCGTGCGCAGCATTCGGATCATCCCCTGGTAATTCAGGAGATCGGCGGTGCGACCGACAATCAACAACTGTGGTTTCAGCCGGGTGACGAAAAAGCTTGGGTCGAGGTTGTGTTTCAAACCGATCAGGAACAGCCGCTGGGATTTAACTGCAAAATGCTCGACTCCTGGGACTATGGAATCTACCGGGTGAAGCTCGACGGGAAGGAGGTGGGGCAATTCGATCTTTACGCCCCCGCCGTCACGTTGTCGGATCACAAGCTGGCCACCCAACCCCTCGCCGCCGGCGCTCACACCTTGCGTTTCGAGTGTGTGGGGAAGTCTGCAAAATCTGCCGGATATTTTCTCGGTTTCGACGCTCTCATCGCCCGCCTGCCGGTCTATGACCGGGCCCCGAGTGTGGATTTGCGGACGTTGCAAAAACCCTGAGGATACTGGGCCTTTACCCACCGCATGAGCGAGAAACTGCCGCCCCATCAATCGCGTCCGTGGTCGGAAGCGTTGGCGAAGCCGGCTGCCCGCGCCCTGATTGCCCTGGCAATGGTGTTGATTGTTGGAAGTATTTTCAACGCGGACCACGCATTCTTCAAGTTGGGGACGCATCGAGACACGCTGCGCCAGGCCTCGGTCTATGGCATCCTTGCCTGCGGGTTGACGTTGGTGATTGTCTCCGGCGGGATTGACCTCGCCGTGGGCAGCGTCCTGGCGTTGACGGCCGTCTGTGGTGCCACCATGGCGATTCATTGGGGTTGGTCGGGTTGGTTGGTGGTGCCGGCGTGTTTGCTCATCGGCGGGGTTAGCGGGGGGGTGTCGGGCTGGGTGACGGCGCGGCTGCGGGTGCAACCCTTCATTGCCACCCTGGCGCTCATGGTGCTGGCCCGCGGCGCGGCGAAATATGTCTCCGGCGGCATGAAAGTCTCCACCGCAGTACGAAAGGAGGATGGAACTTACAACTACGTGGATGTGCCTGGGCTGTTCCGCGGGATTGATACCCGGATCCTCGGCGACAACGTTTCCATGGTTACGGTCGTTTTCGCGCTCTGCGTGGTGGTGGCCTGGTTCATTCTCTCCCGGCTGGTCTGGGGGCGTTACCTCTACGCGATCGGCAACAATGAACAAGCCGCGCGCTTTTCAGCGGTGCCGGTGACGGCGGCGAAAGCCGGCGCGTATGTGGCTTCCGGAGTCTTTGCGGCCGTGGCAGGTTTGTGTCAGGCGGCGCAGGAGCAACAGGGGGATCCCGAAGCGGGCATCGGGTACGAACTGATCGCCATCGCGATGGTGGTCATTGGCGGCACCAATCTGGCCGGTGGCCGCGGTGGCTTGGGCTTGACTTTGATCGGGGTTCTGACCATTGGCTATCTGGACAAAATTCTCAGCATCAATGCCGTTCCCGAGGCCGGACGGTTGATGTTGACCGGTGTCATTATCATCGCGGCGGTGCTGACGCAGCGACGCAAGCAAACCTGAATCCCGTTTTATCAACCAACTCCACTCATGAAAAAACATCTCACACGAACCCTTCCGCTTGCCGTTCTCGGCGTCACCGTCATGCTTCTTGGCGGTTGCTCCAAATCCACCAGCAGCGAAACCAAGTCCGACGCGAAGGAGCGCGTCTATACTATCGGCATGTCGCAATGCAACTTGGGCGAGCCTTGGCGCGTGCAGATGAATGAGGACATCAAGGCCGCCGCGGCGAAGCACCCCAACCTGAAGGTGGTTTTCAAGGACGCGCAGAACGACACGCTGAAGCAGCGGGCCCACGTCGAGGAATTCGTAAGTTCCAAGGTGGACCTGCTCATCATCAGCCCCAAGGAAGCGCAGCCGCTCACCGAACCCGTCGCCCTAGCGCTGGCGGCCGGGGTCCCGGTCATTGTCCTCGACCGCGCGTTGCTCGGCGACAAGTTCACCTGCTTCATCGGCGCCAACAACAAGCAGATTGGCAAGGCGGCGGGCGAATGGGTGGTCAAGGTGCTTGTAGGGAAAGGCAACGTGGTCGAATTGATGGGGTTGCAAACTTCGACGCCCGGGCATGACCGCCACGACGGTTTTATGGAAGGCATCGCCGGGTCGGAGATCAAGATCATTTTCAGCGCGGACATGAAATGGCTGGAGCCGGATGCCCGCAAGGAAATGGAATCCGCCTTGGCCCGCTTCAACCAGATTGATCTGGTCTATGGGCACAACGATCCCGGAGCGCACGGCGCCTATCTCGCCGCCAAGGCCGCCGGTCGCACCGGCATCAAGTTCCTCGGAATTGATGCCTTGCCGCAGGAAGGCGTGGCCTACGTGAGTCAGGGAATTCTCGATGCCACCTTTCAGTATCCCACCGGCGGGGCGGAAGCCATCGCCACCGCGCTGAAGATTTTCAACGGCGAAACCGTGCCGAAAGAAATCGTCTTAGGCACGCGCTTCTTTGACAAAGGCAACGTGGCCCAGGGCGGGCTGGAGCTGAAATAAACCGTTATGCCGCGCTCGCTCCGTTCTTGCGTTCTGATTCCCGTGTGCGCTCTGGCTGGCGCGGGCAGGGCGCAATTGGATTCGGTCTTGGTTTTCGGGCGGCGTGGCTTCGCCCCGACGTAAGCGCGCCTCAGTGGTGCCGACGATGGATTGTGCATTGCGGTGGCCGAACATTCGATGATCTCTTCGCTCCCTCCCGCCCCGGGCCATGTCCCCAATGCGTCCCGGCAGTATGGCGTTGACGGAATCCGTGGAGGAATTGGTCGTGGGTGCCCCGGCGTTAGAAAAAATCAAGTCTCCCATGAACGCCGATGGCATTGCTCTCATCCGGCCCGATTGATTGGCGGACTGGGGTGGCCTGCGGCTTTACGCCAGAACAGTCTCCAGCCGAACATAAATTCAACAAAGACTGGCGTTGTATTCGTCTTTGTGTGAAGGTCATGCTGGGTTTCGCAAAAAGCGAAGGTATGGCAATGGATTATGAGCAAGTCAGAAATTATGCCGCGTAAGATTCTCGTGGTGGATGATGAGCCTTACGTCTGCGATGCCGTGCGAATGATGCTGGCGTTCGACGGCCATCAGGTGGAAACCGCGTCCAGCGGCAATGCCGCGTTGGCCATGTTTGCGGCAGGCAAGTACGACCTCGTCATCACTGACTACGCGATGCCCGCGATGAAAGGGGACGAGCTTGCCTTGGCCATCAAAGCCCGCGCCCCCAGCCAACCGGTCGTGCTGATCACGGCCTACGCCGAGATGCTCAAGTCCTCCGACAAGCCGCTGGATGGCGTGGATTTTATCGTGAGCAAACCCTTCCTGCTTGAAAATCTTCGCGAGGCGGTTGAGAAGACCACCGCCGCCAACCACGACGGCGCTAAGAGTTGATCGGAAGCATCCGGCGTCTTGGGCTTTCAGTCCCCGTGGTGATCTAGCGTCCCCCAGACCCGCGACCGGCCATGACGATCAGGCGCGTTTGTGCACGGGTCTGGATGGTTACGACCAATCACAGGACTTGAAGCGGAAATATCGCTGCCCGCAGTCCTGATTGCTTTCCCCGCATTGGCCAAAGCTGCCGCCGTCCGTTGTGTCCGTATTTTTCCAAGCCTTCTACGTATTCACTCCCGTTGTCAGGCAAGCCCGATGGATGCGACAAATAGTGGCAACAAGGCAATCAAGTTGGATATGGATTTGGAAGTAATGGGCAATTCGGTTGGTGGGACTGGCGCACAGGTGTCCGGTCGCTTCCAAGCGAGGCGGGATTATCTTGGTTTGGGGCGGACCATTCTCCAGCAGTTCGCCAGTTGCTTGTTGGTGGCCGCAGTCGCTTACGGCTGCTTTCAGTTTATCACGCATTATGTTCTCCAATCCGTCCAGGTTGTCGGAGCCAGCATGTCGCCCACGTTGCACGACTCGGAGCGGTACGTGCTGAATCGCTGGGTGTATCACATTCGCGAGCCCGAGCCGCAGGACATCGTAGTGTTGCGCGATCCGGAAGACATGGGCTATGCGGTTAAACGAATTGTGGCAAAGCAGGGCGACCGGGTTTATGTCAACAAGCAAGGTCAGATTTTCGTAAATGGGAAACTGTTGAACGAACCTTACCTCCCACCTGGAACCATGACTTTCGCCAGCGCGAAAGTCCGGGAGGAGTTGTGGATCTGCGGCGCGAACCAATATTTTGTGCTGGGCGACAATCGCAACAACAGCGCCGACAGCCGCATCTACGGTGCCGTCCCCCGGCAAAATATCCTGGGGTTGGTGCTGCCTTGACCTGACAACAAACTAGGCCCGTGCCAAACCTTTGGCGGTGTTCCCCACGGCCCGGCGCTTTCATTCCTGAGCTAGGCGGATGTCCGCACCACGCCGTCCATTCCGAGCAACGCCACGAGGTCGGAAACATCTCGCTGCAGACAAAACGCCACGTCATCCCGCAACTCCGCGTTGGCCATCAATCGCCGGCCGTTCTGGGAACGACTGATCACGCCAAACAAGTCCGTTCGCGCTTCGCGATACACGCGTACGGCAGTCTCCGCCGAATCGCGCAACTCTGCTCGTGCCGATCGGCTGACCAGCAATTCGCACAGGGCTCCCGCGGCGAGGATGTCCTCCAGCGCGGGATGCTCCGCCGTGCCTGCGCAGACCAAAATGATCCGCTCCGTTTGGTGTTGCGCCAGCCAGTCCGCCGTTGCGCTCAAATTAAGAAACGAAGCCACCGCCACGCGCTTAGCTGTTGCGCAAGCCCGCAAGGCCCGCGTCCCGTTCGTTGTGGTCGTGATGATCATTCGCCCGCGGACCCGGTCGCGGGTGTACTCGCGCGGTGAATTGCCCAGGTCGAAATCCACCCCACCACTTGCCATCGCTGTAATCCGCACGCCGTTACGTTCTCCGGCCAGCAGGGCGTTCCGATGGCGGGGATGAAAGGCGAGGGCTTCGGCGATTTCCGCCGCCGGCACGAAGCCCGCCGCCCCATTGGCCAAGCCGGCTACCATCACACTCGTCGCGCGCAATATGTCAAACACCACGCACACCGCATCCCGGAACCCACCTGCCGCTTGGGCCTGATAGTCCGCCGGGCTCAAGCACGCTTCGATCGTCGCAGTCATAGGGCAGCGTATAATTTGCCGTCCGGCGCGCAAAGGCCTATCCGCGCTGGGTCCGGATATGGTGAAACAGGTATTGCTGGGCGTAACCCGCATTCGGCCCAAAATGCCGGTCGGCAAACCGGCGTAACCGTTCCGGGCGTACCCGGCGATTGCGAAAATAGAATGTGCTCAACGCCCGGGCGACCCAAACATCCACCGGAAACGCCGTCGGAAAGCCATATGCGAAGAGCAGCACACAGTCGGCAATCTTTTCGCCGACGCCGGGCAAGGCCGTCAGCCGGGCCCGCGCTTCGGGCACCGGCAAATTCCGCAGCGCTTCGGGCACGAATTCACCCGCGACGATACGGCGTGCGGTAGCCAGCAGATACGGTGCGCGAAAGCCCATCTTGCAGTCGCGCAACTCCGCCTCCGTCAAAGCGGCCAGGCGTTGGGCTGTCGGGAAGGCAAATGCCGCTCGTTGGCCTGCGGGGGCCCGCAATCTTTCCCCATAGCGTTCGCGCAGCGTTCGGACGATCTGCTGGATTTGCACGATCTGTTTTGTGGACGACAGGATGAACGACGCCAGACACTCCCACGGGTCCTGCCGCAAAAGTCGCAAGCCGTGACACGTAGCTACGGCGGCGTGCAAGTGGGGATCGCCTTTTGGAAACGTCGCCAAGACCGCGCGGAGGTCGAGTTCGGATTGCAGAAACTCCGCGAGCCAGGACCATTCCGCTTGCGGTTCGGCGGTTCGCACGACAATGGCTTCCGCCGCTTGCCGCAAGGTTACCCAGCGTCCATTCACGACTCCTACCCAATTCTCCGCGACTCGTTCCCATGCAAAGACTTGTCCGGAGCTCATCGTCGCTTCCAGATTGTAGTCGCGCACCGGCAGGCTGGTTTCACAGGCGGACGACATCGGATCAGTGCAGGTTCCGGCACGCGAAGATTTCGACAAAGTGCAGGACTTGTCCACGGTAAAGCACCGGGTGCATCCCAGTGTTAGTCACGGAATCGAATTGCTTCACCAGCCAGTTCGGCGCTGGGCTGAGGGGAGGCGGCGGCAGCACGTAAGCATTGTCTTTGTGCCACCACTTCGCCAGCCAGTCGGAAGGCAGCCGAGGCAGCTCCGCTTCGCGGACGTACAGTGCATTCTGGTCCCTATGCGTTTCCGTGTAGCTGGGCCAAAAATAATACTGGTTTTCCGGGGTTGCGCTGGGTTGGTAGAAGACCAGTGGCGAGTCCGCCACCCGCGCCCGGGCCTCCGGCAGATAAAATGTCAACAGGCTCGTGATCCCGTAGTGGTCGCCGATGAGGAAGACGGGTTTGCCTTCGCGGGCGAGTTGCACTTCCACCGCGCCCACCACCCGTGCCATTTCGGCGTGGCCGCGCACCCGTCGCAAAGGATCCAGTTTTGCCGGTAACGGCCGATCGGTGATTTTGCCGACGAGGTTTGTGTTGAGCATGATCGTCACCATGAAAGTTCCGAGCCCTAAACCAGCCGCGAGCCAGGGTTTAACGAAGCGGGCCCCGGCGCGCAGTCGCCCGTCCCAGTGAATCACCATCACGCAGAACATCGGCAGCACCGCAGGCGCAATCCAGTTGGGTTGCACCCGGGACTTCAAAGCTAGGAGGGCGTACAGCAGGAATATGGGCGCACCCATGCTGAAGAAATAAACCAGCCGGCCATCGCGCCGGGGCCGCTGCCACACCGCGACGAGCGCGACCATCGCCGCCACGAAGAAGAACGGATTCAGGAGGGCCCACTCCGCGCCAAGGAATTCCAGCAGCCAGGAAATGTGTTTTGCCAACGGCACCGCCGCTCGGCCCACGCCGCTGTGAGAGGCAACATGGGTTACCGTGATCCAGTCATGCTGCGCGTTCCATATGAGCACCGGCAACGTGCAGAGCAGGTTGACTAACAACGCGAGATACGGGCCGGGGCGGCGAAGATGTCGTCGCGCTGGCGGCCAAACCACGAAGAAGAATGCCCAGCACAACCACATCAGCGGCGAGGTGTATTTGCTCAGGAATCCCAGCCCCAGCCAAAGCCCCGTCCACACCCATGAACCTAGCCGCGAGTCTTCCTGCACCGCTCGCCAGCCCGACAACATGGCCGCCGTCCAAAACAGGACGGCCAGAGGATCCACCGTCAGGAGGGTTGAACCAACCGCCAGGAGCGGGGTGGCGGAAACGATGAGCAGCAGAAAGAAACCTGCCCGGGCGTTGACTTCCCGGGCAAAGAACCGCAAGAGCAGAATTCCGATCGTGGCCGCAATCACAGGGGAGAAAAAACGGACGCCAAACGCCGTGTCCCCCCAGAGGGTGGTGCCCAGGAATTGCGTCAAGGCAATCAATGGCGGTTTGCTGTAGTACGACAGCGCCAAATGCTTCGACCAGACCCACTGATACGCCTCGTCCTCGGATAGCTCGATCGTACCGCCGGCCAGATAAATCCAACGCGCCAAAGTCAGTCCCGCGATGAGCAGGTAGCCGGCGCGCAGCCAATGCCGATTGAGGTGGGGGGCCGGAGGGCAGGGGGTGGAATCCGGGATGGCCGTAGGAGCCGATCGGGTCGTGCTGCCCGGCACGAGCGAAGGCAGGCTTTCGTACCAGAGCGGAAACCACCTTCGTCCCACGTAGCGCCACGCGGTGTTGAGTGCGAATACCACGGCGAATCCGGTTCCCGCGCCGAGGATCGCACCGGCCAGCACGTCGCTGGGATAATGCACACCGTTGTAAACCCGCGAAAAGCTCACCGCCCCGGCCAGGGGCAGCAGGACCCGCCCACTGCGCCGGTGAAACAGAAATGCCACCATCGCTACCGCGAACCAGTTGGCCGCATGGCTGGACGGCATGCTGCCGCTGCGGCTGCACCCCACCAGCAAGCTGACATTTTCCAACGCCGCGCAGGGACGCACCCGGCCAATGGCGTGTTTTAGCGGATTGCAGACCAAGCCGTCCGTGACGCCGGCCGCGAGAGCAAGCAGAAGTAAAAAGCAGGCGGCTTTACCGCGTCCGCGCCAGAGCAAGCCGACGATCGCCAGCAATACCAGCGGGACGAACAGCCGGTTGCCGCTCAGCCATGGCATCACGATGTCGAACACGGGATTGCTCAACGTCTGATTGATGAACCGGAATCCGGCGACATCCAGTGTCTGCAGCCAAAGCATGGCCGGAGTGTGCGTCGCAACGCCAAGTTTTGCCAGAACGAAGCGTCCGTCAGCCGGTTCGAGCGGTGATTTTAGTTTCGCAAGCCCCAAGGATTTCATGTAACTTCTTTCCAGGTTCAATTCACCCATGCGAATTCTCATTGCCACTGTTACCGCCGGCGGCGGACATTTGGCCGCCGCTGCGGCGCTCGATCAAGCCTGGCGAACGTTGCGCCCCGGCGACGTTGTCGAGCGCGTTGATCTCGTGAAGTTCTTCTCCCGGCTGCATCGCAGGGTTCACGCGGAGGGTTACCTGAAGCTTGTCGAACGCGCCCCGGAACTGTGGGGCATGATTTTCGCCAAGACCGATGATCCCGCGGTGGCGCGGCGGCTCAACCGGATTCAGCAATTATTTCCCAGCCGCTCGCGCGGTCGTTTTGCGCGCTTCGTGAAGGGGTTCCGTCCCGACGTAGTGCTTTGTACCCACTACGCGCCGGTGGAGGCCTTGGGGGAATTGCGGCAACAACAGAAGGCGAAACCGCCCTTCGTGGCCAGCGTCGTCACCGATTTCGAGGCGCATGCGCTGTGGATGGATGCGGGGGTGGATATGTATTTTGTGGCCGCCGAGGAAACCAAGGCCCGGCTCGTGGCCCGCGGGGCAGCGGCGGCGAGCGTGGTCGCCACCGGGATTCCTATCGCATTAAAGTTTTCGACGAAGCCGGACACACGGGCAGTGCGCAAATCACTCGGATTGCGCGATGACTTGCCGGTATTGCTCGTGCTGAGCGGCGGCTTTGGCATGGGGCCCGTCGGAAAAATCTTACGCGAGCTCGACCGGGTGGCGCGTGAATTTCAAACCCTCGTGGTCTGTGGCCGAAATGAGGAATTGCGGCGGCAACTGGCCGCCGAAGACCGCAAGCATCCAACCCGTGTACTGGGTTTCGCAACGAATATGCATGAGTTGATGGCCGTGGCGGACTTGATCATCACAAAACCCGGCGGGCTGACCTCCTCCGAGGCGCTGGCGCTGGGCAAGCCGCTGTTCATTCTCGATCCGATTCCCGGCCAGGAGGCCGCCAACAGTGACTTTCTCCTGGAACGCGGCGCAGCGGCCAAGGTAAATCGTGTCGAAGATTTGCCGTTCCGTGCCGAACAACTGCTCGGTTCGAAGAAGCTCCGGGAGATGGCAAAGGCGGCCAAAGCCTTGGGGCGATTACATGCTGCGAGCGAGATTTGCCAGGAGGTTGTGCGGCGGGTGGCGGGTTGAATCCGTCGTGCGGTGGCCGTTTGATGCCGGCTCGCGTCGCGACCATTAGGGAATGCGAGCGTTGCCAGGAAGTTAGGACAGCCTCACGATTCCCCGAATTGGCGCCGTCGCTTCCTGAGCTTTTCTCGAGGCTGGAGATTTCAGCCCTGGTTTGGTACATTCGCCAGGTGGCGAAACCATCATCCATCGAATTGCCGGGCGTACAACCGATCCCGATTCTCTACGAGGATCGGTCGGTACTGGCGATTGACAAGCCGCGCGGCTGGATGCTCGTGCCGTATTCGTGGCAGAAAACCAATTGGAATTTGCAGGCGGCCATCGTGTCGTCCATTGGCGCGGGGGATTTCTGGGCGCGGTCGCGCGGGCTGAAGTTCCTCAAGTTCGTGCATCGGCTGGATGCGGAGACGACAGGGATTTTACTGTTTGCCAAAAGCCCGGGTGCGGTGGAGTCGTATTCGGATTTGTTTGAAGATCGTCGGATGGAGAAAACTTACCTGGCGGTCGTGGAGGGCGTGCCGCAAAAGCCGGAATGGACCTGCCTGCTCAAGCTGGCACCGGCCCCGGGCCAGATCGGTCGGATGCGCGTTGACGAACGCGAAGGGAAGGAATCGGAGACGCATTTCCGCGTGTTGCAATCCATCGGACCACGGTCTCTTATCGCGGCGCAGCCGCTCACGGGGCGCACCCATCAGATCAGGCTGCACCTCGCCGAAACCGTCGGGCCAGTCGTCGGGGACGATATTTACGGACGGCAGGAAGATCGCGGCAAGCTGGGACTGCGGGCGGTGCGCTTGGCGTTTGCCGATCCGTTCACCCGTCGCCGCATCGAGATTCGCGCGCCAGTTGAGGGGTTTTGTCGTGAATATGGGTTCGACATTCCCGCCCTTTAGGGCAAATTCCGCGCCCACATGGAAAGTATGTTTGCATCTCCGCCGGCGGAAACCGGGGTCGTCATCTGCGAAACCGAACTGATTCAGTTTCGGCATTCGCGCATTCACGGCACGGGTGGTTATGCCCGAAACGATATTCCCGCCGGCACGCGCTTGATCGAGTACGTCGGCGAGCGAATTACCAAGGCCGAATCGCTCCTCCAGTGCGAAGCCGATAACGTCTACATTTTCACCTTGGATGAGGAGTTTGATCTCAACGGCAATGTGGACTGGAATCCGGCGCGTTTTCTCAATCACGGTTGCGCGCCGAACTGCGAGACGGAGGACGACGAGTCCCGCATCTGGATTCTGGCATTGCGGGATATCCAGGCTGGCGAAGAGTTGACCTTCAACTATGGCTACGGAATGGAAGATTACCTCGATCATCCTTGCTGCTGTGGCGCGCCGGCGTGTGTGGGTTTCATCGTGGCCGAGGAGTTTTTTGATCAACTGCGCGGGCAAACCGTGCCGCCGGCTTGAGCGACTCATCTGGGCCGGCGGCGGCCAGCGGAATCCCCGTCGCTTCGTAACTCTCGGTGAAAGCTTGCAGTGAGGCGGGCGTAACCGGAAACTGGACGTTGTGAATGATGGAAAACCATTTCGTCTCGGGGTGCTCGGCTCCGGTAAAGGCTCGAACTTCGTCGCCATTGCGGAGGCCATCGCGGCTGGACGCGTTCCGGCGCAGATCGCCATCGTATTGAGCGATGTGGCGGAGGCGGGGATTCTGGAACACGCGCGCCAACGGAGTCTCCCGGCCCAATTCATCGCGCCAGGACAATTTCGCACGAAACTGGACGAGGAAGCCGAGCGGGCGTACGTGACCGCGTTGCAGTCGGCGCAGGTGGATTTGATCGTGCTCGCCGGTTTCATGCGCGTGCTTAAAGGCGATTTCCTCCGCGCGTTCGAGGGGCGGATCGTGAACGTGCATCCGTCGTTGTTGCCTTCATTCCCCGGATTGGAAGCCTGGAAGCAGGCGCTGGATCAAGGTGTGAAGGTGACGGGTTGCACTGTGCATTTTGTGGATGCGGGCGTGGATTCCGGCGCGATCATTGGCCAGCAAACCGTGCCGGTGCTCGACGACGACACGGCCGCGACGTTGCACGCGCGGATTCATGCGGCGGAGCATGCGCTTTATCCGAAATGTGTCGCCGCAATTGCCCGAGGAGAAATTTTGGTGCGGGGGCGGCGAGTGTTTCAAAAACCGCTTTAAGCCCCGAAACTCCTCAGCGACGCCGAGGGCATTCGGGTTTCATGTGGTTTGGAATTCCATGGTTAATTATGTGAGCGCAGGTTCCTCAATGATTGTCAGGATGGACTTGGCCGGTGCTTCCCGTTAGGCTGCAACTACTTTATGAGCAGCAAAAACATACTCCGCTTCGGGTTGCCCAAGGGCAGCCTGCAGGATGCCACCGTGCAAAAAATGGCCAAGGCCGGCTGGAATATCTCGGTCAGCAGCCGTTCCTACCTCCCTTACGTAGATGACCCCGAAATGGAAATCCGGCTCATCCGCGCGCAGGAGATCAGCCGCTACGTCGAACACGGATACCTGGACTGCGGCATCACGGGTTACGATTGGATCATGGAGAACGGATCGAAAGTCCATGAGGTGGGGGAATTCCTGTTCAGCAAGGTGTCGCGCAAGCCCGCCCGCTGGGTGTTGTGTGTGCCGGAAGATTCGCCGGTCAAATCGGTCAAGGATTTGAAAGGCAAACGCATCGCCACCGAAGTCGTCAACCTCACCAAGAAATATCTGAAGAAACACGGCGTGAAGGCGGAAGTGGAGTTTTCCTGGGGCGCGACCGAGGTGAAGGCGCACGAACTCGTGGACGCCATCGTCGAAGTTACCGAGACTGGCTCGTCCTTGCGCGCGAACAAGCTGCGCATTGTGGACGAGTTGCTCAGTTCCACGCCCCGGCTGATCGCGAATCCGGCCGCTTGGAGGAACAAATGGAAGCGGCAGAAGATCGAGACGATTGCGCTGCTGCTCAAGGGCGCGCTCGAAGCCGAGACCAAGGTCGGTTTGAAGATGAACATTGCGGAAAAGAATTTGCCGCAACTGCTCGCGAACCTGCCGGCCCTGCGCAATCCGACCATCTCGAACCTGAGCCTCAAAGGCTGGGTTGCCGTCGAGACGATCATTGACGAACACATCGTGCGCGAATTAATCCCCGCCCTCAAAGCCGCCGGCGCAGAAGGCGTCACGGAGTATCCGCTGAACAAAGTGGTTTACTGAGGTTGTCAGTGGCCGGCAGACTAGCCGAGCGGGGGAATCTTTATGAACAAGAAAATTGGAATCGTAACGGGCGGGGGCGATTGCCCCGGATTGAACGCCGTGATTCGGGCCGTGGCCAAGGCGGCGGCAAAGCGCGGCTGGGAGACCTTCGGCATTCTGGGCGGCTACGAGGGCTTGCTGGAGCCGCGCCGTTTTATTCCGCTCGATTACAACGCGCTGAGCGGCCTGCTGGTGCGCGGCGGCACGATTCTCGGCACGGCGAACCGGGGGAAATTTTCGGCCAAGGTCGGCCATGGCGAATCGCGCGGGTTGCCGAAGGAATTGCTCGACGATACCCGGCGCGGCATGGACGCGCTCGGGATTTCGGCGCTCGTGTCCATTGGCGGGGATGGCTCGTTGAGCATCGCGCAGCAGATGCACGAGCACGGCATCCCCATCGTCGGTGTGCCCAAGACGATTGACAACGATTTGGAATGCACCGTGATGACTTTCGGTTTTGATTCCGCCGTGGCCTGCGCAACCGACGCGCTGGACCGGTTGCACACCACGGCCGAGAGCCATAATCGCGTGATGGTGCTGGAGGTTATGGGCCGTTACGCGGGCTGGATTGCGCTCTATGCGGGCGTGGCCGGCGGCGCGGACGTCATCCTCCTGCCGGAAATCCCGTTCACCTACGAGAGCATTTGTAACAAGATCACCGAGCGCGAGGGTTTGGGGAAAAAGTTCACCCTGGTGGTGGTGGCGGAAGGCGCACGCGAAAAGGGCCACGACTTTGTCACGTCCGGAGGTCAGGAGGCCAATCGCGAGGCGCGTTTGGGCGGCATCGGGGCGGTGGTCACGGCGGAGCTCGAAAAGCGCACCGGCAAGGAAGCGCGTGTCTGTGTGCTGGGGCACCTCCAACGCGGGGGCAGTCCGACGACGTTCGATCGTGCGCTCTGCACGATGTTTGGCGCCCACGCCGTGGAACTCATCGCGGCGGGGAAATTTGGCACCATGGTGGCCTACCTCGGGTCGCAGGTCGGCTCGGTGAATATCAGCGAGGCGGTGGGCCGGTTGAAAACCGTACGCCCGGACGGCAGCTTGGCGCGCACGGCGCGAGCGTTGGGTATTTCGCTGGGCGATTGACAAGACGTTCTCCAAATCCGCACCGGCAACCTTCGATTCTGCGGCGACAGCTTGACGACAGCGGTTGCTTCCAGCGTCGGATGACGTCGTTTTGCGACCGTGGCGATTTGTGACGCTGACGTTGCCGGTGGCATCTGCGGCACAAAACCCTCCGGCCTTTTGGCAAAAAGAACCTTGCTGCCGAGTTTTCCGGTGGTGCAGATTTTGCGAATGACAATCCTGCAGTCGCCGGCCAAAAGCTTGAGCCTTTGGAACGATAAGATGCTTGCGCCGATACGGAGTCAATTGTTCCAAGGGAACAAATGGTGGCCCGTCCTGCCGTTGATTCTGGGTGCGGGTCTGGTTTCTTCATGCAGTCTATTGGGCGTGAAACGGGAAGTGAAGCAGTTGGCGGCGCACGGAGTCATTTCCGTGCAAGTCGGCTCCAGCAACCGCTCCGTCCCCACGTACGCGCTGGCGTGGGTGGCGGCCAAAGGCACGAATGAAATGATCGGCTTCCAACCTGTCGGAGCCGATGGGGTGGCGACGTTCCTGTTGCTGCAAAAGCAGACCTACAATGTTGGGGCCTTTGCCGACCTTAACAATAATGAAGTTTATGACGGCGGCGAACCGGTGGCTTATGTCCGAAACCTCCAACCGACGCCGCTGACCGCCACCGACGTCCGTGCCCGGCCGGTGGCCTTGTACTTGTCGCCCACCAATGGTCTGCCGCCCGGCCAAACCGCCGTGCTGCTGGAGAATGCGGAATTAGGCGATGCCTTGCCGGTGGCACTCGGAGAAATTGCCGACCTGGATGACCGCAAATTTTCCGCCGAGGTCGGGGAAATGGGAATGTGGAAACCCTACAATTTTATTCTGCGGCACGGTTTCGGGATTTATTTTTTGGAGCGCTACGATCCGCACCGGCTGCCGGTCCTGTTTGTCTATGGGATTTCGGGGTCGCCTCAGGACTGGCGCGCGGCAATGGAAAAGTTGGACCGACGTAGGTATCAGGCATGGTTTGCGTATTATCCGAGCGGTATCCAGCTGGACAAGGCGGCTAACGGGCTGGCGGCGGCGGTGCTGCACCTGAGACAGCGATACGGTTTCGAACGGATGGCCGTGGTGGCGCACAGCATGGGTGGCCTGGTTTCGCGGGGAGCCATTCAGCGGGCGGTGAAACAAACGGGGACCAATTTCATTTGTGAGTTTTTCACGGTTTCGACGCCGTGGGGCGGCGCTGCGGCGGCCGAAAGCGCGGTCAAGCATCTCAAGTATCCCGTGCCATCCTGGCGGGACATGGCGCCGGGCAGCGAATACCTTCGGGAGATACTGTCCCACCCACTGCCGTCCGGAACGCGGCATGATCTCATGTTCAGTTTTCGCCATTCCAACCGCATTGGCCTGCCGCCCGAGAACGATGGCGTTGTTGGGGTAGCTAGCGAGCTCTATGAACCTGTCCAGGCGCAGGCTGCCACGGTCTTTGGCCTGCCCCTCGGCCACATGGAAATTCCCAATTCACCCATCACGCTGCAACGACTTGAACAATTCTTGGCGCGCTGACCATGCCGCGAGCTGCGCCTGGCAAGGTGCCGCGAGTTCCGGCTTGTTCTTCGTTGCCGAACTAGGCTCAATGACGGAGTCAAATATCTGCCGCCAAATTTTTTTGCGCCATGTCGGAGAACACCACTGAAAGATCCTCCAAACGCATCCTCGAACCTATCGAGCGCGTTTCGGAGGTGCTTTTCGGGTTGATCATGGTGCTCGGCTTCACCGGCTCGATGAGCGCCGCGCAAGCGGGTCGCGGGGAGATTCGCACGATGTTGTTCGGCGCCATCGGCTGCAACCTGGCGTGGGGCTTGATTGACGGCATCATGTATCTCATGGCCTGCCTGAGTGAGAAGGGACAAGAACTGCGGACCTTGCGGGCCGTCCGCCGGGCGACCGATCCGCAGCAGGGTCAGCGTGTCCTGGTCGACGCGTTGCCGGCAGGGGTGGCGTCGGTCCTGCAGCCGGCAGAGCTGGAACGCATGCGGCAACATCTGACCAAACTGCCCGAGCCCCCGCGTCATCCGCGCCTCCGCAAGGATGACTGGCGGGGCGCCGTCGGCGTGTTCCTGTTGGTCTTCCTGTCCACGTTTCCGGTGGTGCTGCCGTTCATTTTCATGTCGGACACCATGGGGGCGCTCCGGCTCTCGAACCTGATCGCCATCGGGTTGCTGTTCATTACCGGTTACTTTTTCGGGCGTTGCGCGGAACTGCGCCCATGGCGGACGGGTGTGGTCATGGTGCTGGTTGGCTTGGCCATGGTCGGGATCACGATTGCTCTTGGAGGATGAGCCGGAAACGCGCATTTGGCATCATCGCGACGGTTCTCCTCTTGGCGGTTTCACCCGGACGCGCCCAAGTCGTGACCCACGAGCTTGCCACCGCTACGGCCGACGCCGCGCCGACCGCCCTTTCGGAAACGAATGGGCAAGTCTGGGCGTTCTCCCTCCCCATCACATTCAGTTTTATCCCGGACACGCGTGATTATGGGCAGCCCACGCTGACCGCCGACCACGACTGGCTGCATCTGGAGGCGCGTTACAATTATGAAGCCCTCGAAACCGGTTCGATCTGGGTTGGTTACAATTTCAGCTTCGGCGACAAGCTGTCGTTGGATTTCACCCCGATGCTGGGGGGGGTGTTTGGCGAGATGACCGGCATCGCGCCCGGCTACGAGTTTACGCTCAGTTATTGGAAGCTGGTACTTTACAGCGAAGGCGAATATGTGTTCGACACCGGCAATTCGTCCGGCAATTTCTTCTATACTTGGTCCGAACTGAGCCTGGCGCCGGTGGACTGGTTCCGCTTCGGGCTGGTGGTCCAGCGGACGAAGGTCTACCAGAACGAGTTGGATATTCAGCGGGGTTTTCTGGTCGGCTGCACCTACAAGCAATGGGATTTCACCACCTACCTCTTGAATCCCGACCAGGATAAGCCGACGGTGGTGTTGGCGTTGGTTCTTAATTTTTAGGCAAACTGCCATGACTTTGTTCGCTGTTTTCATCACTCTGGTTTTCTTTTACAGTCTGGTTTCTGGTCCTATCGAACGGACCATCGTCACGGCGCCAATGGTGTTCACCGCTGCGGGCATCGGGTGCTATTGGGTCATGGCGGAGTTCCAACTCCAGGAGGGCAGCCAGGAGATATTTCTGCGGCTCGCTGAGATCGGGTTGGTGCTGCTGCTCTTCACTGATGCGAGCCGCACCGACCTTCAAGTGTTGCGGAACATTCGCAACCTGCCGGTCCGCTTGCTAAGCACCGGAATGCTCCTAACCCTGCTCCTCGGTACCTTTGCCGCGCTGGTCGTTTTTCGCCATTTGTCCCTTTGGGAAGCCGGGATTCTGGCGGCCATTCTCGCGCCGACGGACGCCGGCCTCGGCCAGGTCATCGTGAACAGCCAGCTTGTGCCGATGAAAATCCGCCAGGCGCTCAATGTGGAAGCCGGCCTCAATGATGGCTTGTCCGTTCCGTTTCTGCTTTTCTTCATCGCCCTGGCGGGGACGGGTGCGGAAACTCAGAGCGCGAGACTGGGGCAATACATCCTGGAGCAACTGGGTTTCGGGACCCTGGCCGGGATCGGGATTGGCCTGATCGGCGGCTGGCTGCTGGGTTTCGCCCATCGCAAGAAATTGGTGACGGAATCCTGGACGCAACTGGGCGTAGTCGCGGTGCCGCTCCTGTGTTTGCTGACTTCGCAAGCCGTGGGCGCGAGCATGTTCATCGCAGCGTTCGTGGCCGGCCTGGCGGTGCAGGTGGGTTTCAAGCCCGCCGGCCAACACAGCGTCGACTTCGCCGAAGAGTGGGGGCAACTCATCAATCTTTCCGTGTTCTTCCTGTTCGGGCTGTTTGTCGGGCGGAACGGCCAAAATTTTACAGTGGCGCATGTGGTGTATGCCGTGCTCAGTCTGACGGTGGTGCGGATGTTGCCGGTGGCGGCGGCGCTGGTCGGCACGAGCTTGAGTCGGGCCACGGTGTTGTTCATGGGCTGGTTCGGGCCGCGTGGACTGGCGTCCATCGTGCTCGCGTTGGTTTATCTGGAGCAGGGCGCGCGGCATCCCGGGGAATCAACCATCCGGCTCGCTGTGATGGCGACCGTGTTGCTCAGCATTTTTGCCCATGGCCTGAGCGCGGCGCCGGGCATCACGCTTTATGCCGCGAAGATCGCCGCCTTGCATCCCGAAGCGCCAGAGCGCCAGGCCCCCGAGCCAAGCCGCGGTGAACCGTAGGGTGAAACCACCGCGCGAACTTGCCCCTCATCCAGGTGACGCGAAACCCGTCCGATATGACCTATTGCGGGTCGCGTTGAGTTAAGGCAGCCATTGGATTTCCAACAGATTGGTCGGCAGGGGGCATGCGTGGTCGGACGTTCTGCCCGGTTGACTGTATCCGCGTCAAAAACCAAGCTGTAGCGAAATTCATAAATGCACCCGGTCACATTTCTCCAGGATCTTGCCGTCGTCATGCTTGTAGCCGGCTTGGTGACGGTGATCTTTCATCGTTTCAAACAGCCCGTCGTGCTGGGATACATCATCGCGGGCGTAATTATCGGGCCGCACACGCCGCCGTTCCCGCTCATCCACGACCAGGACACCATCAACACGCTGGCCGAGTTGGGGGTCATTCTCCTCATGTTTTCGCTCGGCCTGGAGTTCAGCCTGCGCAAACTCAGGCAGGTGGGCGCCCCGGCATTTATCGCCGCGCTGCTGGAAATCCTGCTGCTGTTCTGGGTCGGTTACGAAATTGGACAGTTGTTTGGCTGGACGCACATGGACAGCATTTTCCTCGGCGCCATGCTTTCCATGTCCTCCACCACCGTCATCATCAAAGTGCTGGGCGACTTGGGCAAAATGAAGGAGCGCTTTGCGCAACTCATTTTTGGCATTCTGATCATCGAGGACATTCTGGGCATTGCCATGATCGCGTTGCTGTCGGGCATTGCCATGACGGGCACCTTGAGTGTGGGCGATGTGGGGCTGACGCTGGGCAAGCTGGGGATATTTCTGACGGTGGTGCTGGTGCTTGGGCTGCTCACGGTGCCGCGGCTGATCAGCTACGTGGCGCGGTTCAAGAGCAACGAAATGCTGATCATCACCCTGCTGGGATTATGTTTCGGCGTTTCGTTGCTGGCGCTGAAACTGGGCTACAGCGTCGCGCTGGGCGCGTTCATCATCGGTGCGGTTATTGCGGAGGCGCGGGAAATTCACCGGATCGAAACCCTCATTGAACCAGTGCGCGACATGTTCAGCGCCATTTTCTTTGTAGCAATCGGGCTGCTGATTGATCCGAAAATGCTGCTTAGCTACTGGCAGCCCGTGTTGGTCATCACGTTGGCGGTGGTTGCGGGCAAGGTCTTGGCCTGTTCGTTTGGCACGTTCCTGGGGGGCAACGACACGCGCACCTCGCTGCGCGTCGGAATGGGGTTGGCGCAGATTGGCGAGTTCTCCTTCATCATTGCTTCGCTCGGGGTGACCCTCAAAGTGACCAGTGGTTTCCTGTACCCGATTGCGGTCGCGGTTTCTGTCATCACCACCTTGCTGACGCCGTATTTGATCCGGAGCGCGGAAGGCATGGTCAATCATTTTGATCGGCTGGCACCCAAGCCGGTGGTCAACAGCTTGGAGCTCTATACGCGCTGGGTTGGCCAGTTGGGCAGCCAGCGCCCAACCAACCTCACGAGTGCCTGGGTGCGCCGCTGGAGCGGTCAGATGGCGTTGAACGTCGTTTTGATTGCTGCTGTGTTCATTGCGGCGGCTTTCGCGGAAAGGCATCCGCCCGGGCAGTTGGCCAGTTTGGGTCTGGGCGAAGACTGGCTTAAAGCGGTGCTCTGGCTGGCGGCCATGATTATTTCGCTGCCGATGTTGATTGCCACGTTCCGGAAGCTTCAGGCCCTTGGCTTGTTGGTCGCCGAGGCGAAAGTCACCGAAGCCGCCGCCGGGGAACGCGTGGCCGCCATTCGCGCCGTGGTGGCGCAGGTGGTTCCGATTGCCGGCGCCGTGGCGTTGGGACTGTTCGTCCTCGGGCTCAGTTCCGCCCTCCTGCCTTCGTTCAAAGTGTTCATGGTGCTGCTCGCCATCGTGGGCTTTATCACCTGGCTGCTCTGGCGTTCATTCATCAAGGTTTATTCGAAAGCGCAGTTGGCGTTGCAGGAAACGCTGGCGGCGCCATCCACCCCGCGCCCGAACCAGGCTCCGGCGCTGCCCGCCTTGTTGCGCGAGGCGGATTTGGAGACCATTAGCCTCGCCGCCGATTCGCCGGCTGTGGGCAAACTCATTCGTGAACTCCAGCTTCGGACCCGTACCGGGGCGAGCATTGTCGGCTTCGAGCGCAACGGCATAAACCTGATCAATCCCGGTCCCGATGAAGAACTCCAGGCGGGCGACCAGGTGCTGCTGTTGGGAACGCGTTCGCAACTCGATGCGGCCAGGGCGGCTTTTATCAAGGAGCCGCCGCCGCGCTGGGAAAATGCGCCTGAATAGACTTTTATATGGTTCGACTTTGGAGTCGGCATTATTCACGATGCCAATCCGATCGCAATCCTAGCGCCGCCATGAAAATCCCACACCCACCGGACCCGTTGTCGCGCACGCGCGGTTGTGGGCTACCGGTGATGGCTGTCCTGGCGCCCTGGTTTTGCCAACGTCCCACCCTGAGAATCCAGCCGGAGGCGCGGGCATGAGCAAGCCGGATGTCCGCCCGCCAGCGACGTTCGGGCGCGAATGGCCGCTCGCTTTGGCTGTTATCACGTTGACGCTGGCCTTGCTGGGCAAAGGCTGGATCGCCACCGCCTTGGAACAACCCGCGCTGTTGCTCACGTTGCTCGCGATTATTTGCAGCGTGATTCTCGCGGCCGCGATCGCGATTGTGCGGCACGCGGATATCCTGGCGCACCGGTTGGGGGAGCCGGCGGGCACGTTGCTCCTCACCCTCGCAGTCACCGGGTTGGAGGTGGCGATGGTGGCGTTTGTGATGTCCACGGGCGTGGACAAGCCGGCGCTGGCGCGCGACACGATGTTTGCGGTGGTCATGCTGGTGCTCAACGGCTTTCTGGGCCTCGCTTTGCTCCTCGGCGGGCTTCGCCACCGCGAGCAGCAATACAATCTCCAGAGCGCGAACGCTTTCCTGGTGATGATCCTCCCGCTCACGGTGCTCGGTCTTGTCCTTCCAAGCTACACCCGCGCCACGCCGGGGGCGACGCTTTCGACATTTCAAATGGTGTTCCTCTCGATCATGTCCGTCGGCATCTACGCGGTCTTCCTGTTTGTCCAGAACCGGCGGCATCGCGCCTTCTTCATCGCGCCCGAGGAGGTGGCCGACGTGGTTGCGACGGAGTCCGGCGATCCCTCGGCGCGCTCGACGCTCTTCCACGCCGTGATGCTTGGGCTGTACGGTTTGCCGCTCGTCCTGCTGGCCAAGCAAATGGCCGCGCCGCTGGATGCCGTGGTGATCAAGCTCGGCGCGCCGCCCGCGCTCGGCGGATTTGTGATGGCGGTTCTCGTGCTCACCCCGGAGTCCATTGCGGCGATCCGGGCCGCACTGGCCGACCGGCTCCAACGTTCGGTCAACATCTTGCTCGGCTCGGTGCTTGCGTCCATCGGGTTGACCATCCCCCTGGTCATCGCCGTCGCGCTTGCCACCGGGCGAACGCTCGTGCTCGGTTTGGATGCTGTGGACACGATCATGCTCCTGCTCACGCTGGTCACGAGCCTGCTCACCTTTTCGCTGCCGCGCACGAACGTGCTGCTGGGCTGCGTGCATCTGCTGCTCTTCGGCGCGTATCTGATGTTGATGTTTGAGCGTTAGTCGCAAGGGGAGCCCGCCCTGAACCCGGCTCCGCTCCCGCTGTCGCACCGTTCCGCGACCGACGAATCGGATGCCGACGACACCGCCAACAATGGGGCGTGCCGCCTCAACCGCCCCCTTGCGCGCAGTGACGACTTGAATACAATTGCCCTTTCGCAATCCCAAAACTGAAAATAATTTAACCATGAAAATAAAAGCCATAAGCTCAGTCGCAATTGCGAGCGTCGTCGCGGCCACGCTCCTCGTCGGTTGCGACAAAAAGAGCGACGCTATTTCTCAAGCGGCTCAAGCGGACAAGAAAGCCGGCCTGGCTGTACCCGGCCTGGCGGAAACCAAATCCATTGCCGAGGAGGCTTTCATCTACGGCCTGCCGATCGTGATGAACTACGCAGTGATGCAGGAATTCTGTGTGGACAAGAACTCGGGGCAATACAAAGGGCCGTTCAATCACATCGCCAATGAGGCTCGCGTTTTCACCTACCGGGACACCGCCGTCGTCACGCCCAACAGCGACACGCCGTATTCGATGCTCTGGCTGGATCTGCGGGCGGAACCGATGGTGATCTCGGTGCCGGCGGTGGCAAAAGAACGCTATTACTCCGTGCAGTTGACCGACGGCAATGCCTATAATTATGGCTATATTGGCAGCCGGGCCACAGGCAGCAAAGCCGGTGACTACCTCGTGGCCGGCCCCGACTGGAAAGGCCAGCCGCCGGCGGGGATCAAGCAGGTCTTCCATTCGACGACCCCGTTTGCGCTTTCCATATTCCGCACCCAGCTTTTTAATGCCGAGGACATGCCGAATGTGGTGAAGGTGCAGGCCGGCTACCAGGCGCAGCCCCTCTCCGCGTTCCTGAAGCAACCCGCGCCGCCTGCGGCGCCGAAGCTTGATTTCCTGCCGGCCACGACCGCTGGGATCAAGGCGAACTTCTACGCATACCTGGACGCGGCCCTGCAGTTTGTGCCGTTGACATCGGAGAACCAGGCGATTCGCGCCCAGTTGGCAAGCATTGGCATCGGGCCGGGCAAAACGTTTGAGTTCAAGGAGCTTTCCCTGGAACACAAGGCCGCTGTCTTGCTCGGCATGAAAGCGGGCGACGACAAAGTGGACAAGTATCTGGCTAGCGGAATCAAAAACATCAATGGCTGGAAGGTCGGCTCGGTCTTTGGTGATGGCGACTTCTATAATGGCGATTGGCTGAAACGGGCTGCTGCCGCCAAGGGCGGGATCTACGGCAACGATGCCGTCGAGGCCATGTATCCGATGACCCGCGTGGACGCGACCGGTGAGCCACTCGATGGCAGCAAGCACAACTACACGCTCACCTTTCCCGCCGGTCAACTCCCGCCGGTCAATGCCTTCTGGTCGGTAACGATGTATGACGGCAAGACGCAGTTGCTCATCAAGAATCCGATCAACCGCTACCTCATCAACTCGCCGATGTTGCCGGGCATGAAGCCAAACGCCGATGGCTCGTTGACGCTCTACATCCAAAAAGACAATCCCGGTTCGGAAAAGGAAGCGAACTGGTTGCCGGCGCCGAATGATACGATCTATCTCGTCATGCGCCTCTACTGGCCGAGGATGGAAGCGCCTTCCATCCTGCCCGCTGGCGAAGGCACCTGGAAACCGCCGGGAGTCGTGCCGGCCAAATAAGCAGATTTGTGAACTGCGCTGGCCGGCGACCCCGAGCCCACCCGCGCATTCACCGGGGACTCCAACCCTTCTTCAGCCGCCAGCAATCAAAACATGAAGATCAGCCGCAAACAAAAAGCCACCATCACCGTCATCTCTTTGCTCAGCGCGCTGGCGCTCGCCCCGGCGCTGGCCCAGGACGTAACACAAAAGCTGGCCCCGGCGCAAACGCTCATCACCAACGTCCGCATCTTCGACGGCCAGAGCGACAGATTCTCGGCTCCGTCCCATGTTCTGGTGCGCGGCAACAAGATCGAAAGAATCGCCGCCCAACCGATTCCAACCGACCAACGCGGGGACACCGTGCTGATTGACGGCGGTGGCCGCACGCTGATGCCCGGCCTGATTGACGCCCACACGCACATCATGTTTGAAACGGTGCCGCAGATGACCTTGCTCACGGCTGACATCGGTTACATCAATGTTGCCGCGGTAAAGGCTGCCAACGAAATGATGTTGCGCGGTTTCACCAGCATCCGCGATTTGGGCGGACCGGTGTTTGGTTTGAAGCGCGGAATTGACACGGGCGTGGTTTCCGGCCCGCGCATTTGGCCGAGCGGCGTGTTTATTTCGCAGACAGGCGGGCATGGTGATTTCCGCTTGCCGACGGATTTCCCGGCGAAACCTGGTGACCACCCTTACGCGGAACGCATTGGGATCGCCGAGGTGCTGAAGATGGCGACGGCAGACAACGCCGAACTGCTCGCCCTGTCCGGCCTGCGCAGTCCCTACGCCGGAAAACTCGGCGTCGTCGCGGAAGACGCGCTCGCCGACCTGCTGCCGGTGGACGGCGACCCGATTGCGAACCTCAGGCTGATTGCAGATCCCGCCAAGGACTTCCTGTGGATCATGAAGGACGGGAAGATTTACAGGAACACCATCTAGTGAAAGCCGCTACCGCCCGAACGATTTCAGCGATAAAATCAACCCGAACCCACTCATGAAATACAGAATCAACTCCTCAACCTTGTTTCGTAATCTTGCGACCGGCGCAATGCTTGGCCTCCAACTGAACCTCTTCATTCTTCCGATCAGCCTGCGCGCGGCGAATGAGCCGGGGGTTGTGGATCGAACCAAGGCGGCCGTGAAGGATGCCACCACCACCGTCGAGGTCGCCGCGAAGGACGCCAAGGAATCGGTCCAGGACGCCGGGCGGGCGGTAGGCAACAGTTTTGAGAATCTCTGGCGGCGGGTTTCCGAAACGCGGTTGAAGAATCGCACACGCGATGAAATCGTTGCCTGGGTGATCATGGGCGT
>JADLHS010000076.1 GCA_020848635.1 Limisphaerales bacterium | reverse complement strand
TGCCGCAGTAATCCCACATCAATTTGCCGAGCTGCTTGTGGAAACTCGCCGGCGTGCGACTGCCTTGGTTGCCCAAGAGTTGCTTGGTGACTTTCTGGACGTCTTCCTCAGCCGCCTTGAACGGAGCGCTGTCCGTTGCGGGCCGCTTGTCCGGCTTCTGCGTCGCGAGATAGCCGGAAATCGTGGCCGGCAACACGAAGTAACCATCCGCCAAACCCTGCATCAGTGCGCTGGCCCCGAGGCGATTGGCGCCGTGATCGGAAAAGTTCGCTTCGCCCAGCACGAACAGGCCTGGCAGATTGCTCATTAAATTGTAATCCACCCACAGGCCGCCCATCGTGTAATGCACGGCGGGATAAATGCGCATGGGTGTGCGATAGGCGTCCTCGTTCGTGATCTCGTGATACATCGCGAACAGGTTGCCATAGCGCTCGCGCACCTTGCCTTCGCCCAAGCGCTGAATGGCCGCCGAGAAATCCAGATAAACGCCCAAGCCAGTCTCCCCGACCCCGCGACCTTCGTCACACACCGTCTTGGCCGCCCGGCTGGCAATATCCCGGGGCGCCAGATTGCCGAACGCGGAATACATCCGTTCCAGGTAATAATCCCGATCGCCTTCCGCAATTTCGGCCGGGTTCTTTTTGCAATCTTGCTGGTTCTTGGGCACCCACACCCGGCCATCGTTGCGCAACGACTCGCTCATCAGCGTGAGCTTGGACTGGTAATCCCCGCTGACCGGAATGCACGTCGGATGAATCTGGGTGTAACACGGATTGGCGAAGCAGGCGCCGCGTTTGTAAGCGCGCCAGATGGCCGTGGCGTTCGCACCGCGCGCGTAGGTGGACAGGTTATAGACGTTGCCGTAGCCGCCCGTCGCCAGCACCACGGCGTCGGCATTGTGCCGCGTGATCTCGCCGGTTTGCAGATTGCGGACGATGATGCCCTTCGCATGGCCGTCCACGACCACCAGATCCAGCATCTCCGCGTGCGTGAAGGATTTCACGCCGCCGGTGGCGATGTTGCGGCACAAGGCAGAATAGGCACCGAGCAAGAGCTGCTGGCCGGTCTGGCCGCGCGCGTAAAACGTTCGGGAAACCTGCGCCCCGCCGAAGGAGCGATTATCGAGCAACCCGCCGTATTCCCGGGCGAACGGCACGCCCTGCGCCGCGCACTGGTCAATGATGTTGACCGACACTTCAGCCAGGCGATGCACGTTGGCTTCCCGGGCGCGAAAATCGCCGCCCTTGATGGTGTCGTAGAACAAACGGTGAACGGAGTCGCCGTCGTTCTGGTAATTCTTCGCGGCATTGATCCCGCCCTGCGCCGCGACCGAGTGCGCGCGCCGCGGGGAATCGTGGAACACAAAGTTGTGCACCTCGTAACCGAGTTCCGCGAGGGTGGCGGCGGCGGACGATCCGGCGAGGCCGGCGCCCACGACGATGACCTTGTATTTCCGCTTGTTGGCCGGGTTGATGAGCTTGGACGAAAACTTGTGGCTTTCCCACTTGTGGGCAAGCGCACCGGACGGGAGGTTGGAATTGAGCGTGGCCATGTTAGTGGGTCGCCGCCTTTCCGGCGGGCACGACGGCCTCAACCATGGCGGCGGACTTGAGTTCAGCTTTCTTCATCTCGGCGTAATCAGCACCAACGACGCGCAGATAAATCGAGATCGGAATCAGCGCGAAGCCAATAAAGACCGCAAGACTCGCTCCCCGGGCAAACAGTTGAATCCGCGGCCACCAGACGTGATTGCGCAGACCAAGGGTCTGGAACAGGCTGGCCAGGCCGTGGCCGAGGTGAATGAAGAGCAGCGCCTGGGCGACCAGGTAGAACAGCGCCACCCACCATACCTGGAACCCCAGCACCATCATCGCGTAAACATCCCGTACCGGCTCGCCATGCAGCACAGTCTTGAGTTTGGAGAAGTCGCCCACCCCGTTGATGCCCGGTAGCAGCGCGGTGAAATGGGCGAGGTGATAAAGAATGAACGCCGCAATGACGATTCCGGTCCCCAGCATGTAACGCGATTGCCAGGTGGAGCCGTATGCGCCGCGGCCGGCATAGCCGACGGGCCGGGCAGCCTGGTTCGCTAGGGAAAGCTGCACCGCCGTGGTGACGTGCAACCCCACCAGCACGAGCAAGCCGATGCGCGCCCCCCAAACCATCAGGGGTTTACTTTGCAGGAAGTGCGCGTAGGTATTGATCAACTCGGGCGGGCCGAAGACCTGGAGGTTGCCCACCAGATGCCCCACCACGAACAAGAAAAGCAGGATGCCGGTCCCGGCCATCACATACTTCCTGCCGAGCGACGATTTGAGGATGCCAGCCACAGTGCTCATTGGAACGGATAGTTTGCTATGCAAGGCTGTACGGCCCCGTGGGGGCCACGCCCCGCTCTACGGGGACTGAATTCCTCGCAACGGGGAGAGAATCTAATGACCCACTGGCGCAAAGGCAACGAAACTCGCCCGGTATAAGCCCCGCTTGGCAAAAAATGGTTATGGCTAATTGGCAACCGCGGGAGAGTCGTCCGCAACCAGTGCCCCCGACCCATCGGCTAAGGCGGTGGCAAAAGGAGAGTTCCGCGCCATTTCCCGATGCAGAGGGCGTGAGATTGAGCAAAAACTGGTGGTTCGCGGTCAATCGCATAGACTGCCCGAGCATGAGCGCCGAACCGGAAGCCCAAC
>JADLHS010000672.1 GCA_020848635.1 Limisphaerales bacterium | reverse complement strand
TCAAGTACAACATTCCGAAGGAGGGCGCGATCGCCTTCTTCGACAACTTCGCGATCCCGAAGGATGCGAAGCACGTGAAGAACGCGTATCTGTTCATCAACTACATGATGCGGCCCGATGTGGCGGCCAAGAACTCGAACTACGTCAACTATGCGAGCAACAACTCCGCGGCACTGCCGATGATCGACGATTCGGTGAAGAATGACGTCTCGATCTACCCGACGGCCGAAGTGAAGGCAAAGATCGTGCCCGATCTCGCCGAGAGCCCGGAGTTCACGCGTCTGCTGACGCGTTCCTGGACCCGCTTCAAGACCGGCAAGTAGCCAAGGCAGGGCGGGCGCCGGATCACAGCGCCCGCCCGTTCCCTCGCCCCGTCCTCTTTCCACCATCGGAAGGCTTCCCGTGGCCGAGCGACGTAACGACAACAAGAGAGAGCCCTGGCGAGACCCTGCCGCACAGGCCTATATCCAGATCGAGAACGTCACGAAGCGCTTCGGTGACTTCGTCGCGGTCAACAGTGTTTCGCTGAGAATCTACCAGCACGAGATCTTCTGTCTGCTCGGCGGCTCGGGTTGTGGCAAGACGACGCTCCTGCGCATGCTCGCGGGCTTTGAGCCGCCGACCTCCGGCCGGATCCTGATCGACGGCAAGGACATGGCCGATACGCCGCCGTACGAGCGGCCGACGAACATGATGTTCCAGTCCTACGCACTCTTCCCCCACATGACGGTGGCGAAGAACGTGTCGTTCGGCCTCGAGCAGGAGAAGCTGCGCAAAGCCGAGATCGCCACGCGCGTCGAGGAGATCCTCGACATCGTCAAGATGCGCGAATTCGCAGGCCGCAAGCCGCACCAGCTTTCCGGCGGCCAGCGTCAACGCGTGGCGCTTGCGCGTGCGCTCGCCAAGCGGCCGAAACTGCTGCTGCTCGACGAGCCGCTCGGCGCGCTCGACAAGAAACTGCGCGAGCAGACCCAGTTCGAGCTGATCAACATCCAGGAGCGACTCGGTGTCACCTTCGTGGTCGTGACCCACGATCAGGAGGAGTCGATGACCCTCGCCTCGCGCATCGGCGTGATGAACCGCGGCGAGATCGTGCAGGTGGGTACCCCGAGCGAGATTTACGAGTTTCCGGGGACCCGCTTCGTCGCCGATTTTATCGGCTCGGTAAACATGTTCGAGGGACAACTGATCGAGGATCTGCCCGACCGGGTGCGGATCCGCTCGACCGAACTGGGTGGCGTCGTCTATGTCGATCACGGCATCAGCGCAGCGCCCGGCTCGGTCGTGTGGGCGGCGATCCGGCCGGAGAAGATCAACATTTCGCGCACGGCGCCGGCCGATGCGCAGGAGAACTGCGTAGCTGGCGTCGTCAAGGAGATCGCCTACATGGGCGACCTGTCCATCTATCTGGTGAAGATCGCCTCGGGCAAGATGGTGCGCGTGACGCTGCCCAACACCGAACGCCTGTCGGACCACGAACGCATCCTCTGGGACGAGAACGTCTTCCTGTCCTGGCACAGTTCGAGCCCTGTGGTGCTCTCACAGTAGGCCGGCGCCGTGGCTCGACCCTCGATTCCGAAGCCGACCGCCCGCCTCCTGTCGGGGCGGCTGGGTCCGTGGTGGGAACTGTTCTACCGCTTCGGCCCCCCGCGCTGGACCACCTACATGCGGCACAACTGGGCCGGCAAGCGGCTCGTGATCGCGACACCGTACCTGTGGCTGATCCTGTTCTTCCTGATCCCGTTCATCATCGTTTTCAAGATGTCGTTCTCCGAAGTGCGGCTCGCGATGCCGCCGTACGCGCCCCTCTGGGAGTGGGCATCGGAAAAGGCGATCAACGTATACCTGAACTTCGGCAACTACCTCTTCCTGCTCACCGACGACCTTTATCTGAGCGCGTACCTGTATTCGCTCAAGGTCGCTGCCATCTCGACAGTGTTCTGTCTGCTGATCGCGTATCCGATGGCGTACGCGATGGCGCGCGCGAGTCCGGCGACGCGCAATCTCTACCTGATGCTGATCATCCTGCCCTTCTGGACTTCATTCCTGCTGCGCGTGTATGCATGGATAGGCCTCCTGAAGAACAACGGGGTGATCAACAATGTACTGATGGCGCTCGGCGTGATCGACGAGCCGATCACGATGATGCAG
>JADLHS010000075.1 GCA_020848635.1 Limisphaerales bacterium | reverse complement strand
GGGGCGGGTACGGTTCGCTACCAGGAAAAGCAGGCGGGCGCGGCTTCGAGCTGGAAGGAAACGGCGGCAAGTTCTCAGAAAATCACGGACGGCTTCCTGGTCAACGACCCGCTGATAAACCATTTCACCGCCACGTTACGCGATCTTAAACCGGCGACGGCGTACGTTTACACCGTTGGCGGACCGACCGCCGACATGCGAAGCCATCCCGCCGAGTTCACGACCGCCGCGGATGGGGACTCACCCTTCACCTTCGTTTTTCTCAGCGACACCCACAATTCCCCGGCGTGTGGCCGGCTGCTGGATCACGCGTTGGCGCGCTTTCCGGAAGCGGCGTTCTGCACCATCTCCGGTGATCTGGTCAACACCGGTCAACAGCGGGACGATTGGGACCAGCTATTTCACCATACGCGGGACTTCGCGCGCCGCCGACCGTTGGTGCCGGCCATCGGCAATCATGACGCGATTGATGGTTTGGGCGCGGACCTTTATCTGTCACTGTTCGGGCTGCCGACCAACGGGGCCCCGCAAGTGCAGGCGGAAGCCTCCTACAGTTTCCAGTACGCCAATTCCTTGTTCCTCATCCTCGACGCCACCGCCTCGGTTGCCGATCAAAAGCCCTGGCTCGAAGCGCAACTCGCCCATGCGAAGGCCACCTGGAAATTCGTTATTTTTCATTTTCCTCCCTACGCACCCGATGATGAGTACCCAGAGATCATCCGCGAGTGGTGTTCGATCTTCGACCGGTATCACGTGGATTTTGTGCTGAGCGGGCATGTGCATCATTACGTGCGGAGTCATCCGCTAAACCAAGGCCGACGGGTTGACTCGCCGGCAAAGGGCACCATTTATCTGGTGACGGTGTCGGTGCCGAGCCGTGCTCACCTTCTGCCCAAGCCAGAATACGCCGCCGTGGCGGAGCACTCCGGCCTGCCGCTTTACCAGATTTTCACGATCAACGGCAACCGGCTGGTGACGCGCTCCTGTGATCTGGACGGAAAAATACGCGACGAATTGGTGGTCGAGAAATAGCCGGTAACTTTAAGTTGAGGGTTACACGAGTTGAGGCTGCGGTTGATTCACTGCGTTCTGATCATTTTCAGTACTTAACTTCAGTTGCTGTTAATTTACGCAGCGTTAGTCGGCTGGAGCCTCGATGAACCTCCTGGTCTGGGCTGCAAACTTCTTTGCATCCGTTGTAGCTAGGCTAGAATCGGTCGGGCAGGGCGCCCCACGAAATCGAACGGCCATGAAGATCAAAATCCTACTCCTTGCCGGCTGGCTGTTCACCTGCATGCTCGCCTCCGTTCACGCAGAGGAGTCTGTCCCTGCGGCTCCCGCCACCCTGTTATTTGATCAACCCATCGGCGCCACGCTCTGGTGGGCGTTGTCTAGCGCCGCCAAGATCCGACCAGACCAACCGCCGCCGACGACCAAAAATGGAACCATCCGGCTCAGCAGTGCGCGCAACGAACGCGAGGCCGTGCAGTTCATCGTCCGCCCCAGCCGTCGGCTCGAGGATTGCCGGCTCACCTGCGGCGACCTGACCGGAGGCAGCGGGGCGCGGATTGCCGCCAACCAGATCGAATTGCTCCAGGTTCATTATCTCGACATCTCCGAGCCGACAGATCGCGTGTCAAAAAAAGGCCTCTGGCCCGATCCTTTGCTGCCCATCAGCGGACCACTGGAATTGCCGCCCGATTTCAATCATGCCTTCTGGGTGCGCGTGTTCGTGGCTTCGAACACCCCAGCGGGAACGTATCGCGGCACGGTGGAATTGCGGGCTACAGGGCTGGCAGCGCACATCGCGATCGAACTGACGGTTTACAATTTTACGTTGCCAGATCGTATGACCTGCACCACGGCCTTCGGCTTTTCGCCGCAGAACGTGTTCCGCTACCACGGATTGAACACCGAGACCGAGAAACGACTCGTGTTGGACAAATACTGGTCCGATTTCGCCGCGCACCACATTGCGCCCTACGACCCGGCGCCGCTGGACCCCATCCGGGTGCAATGGCCGGACATCCGGCCGCCAAAGACCTCCTGGGACAACTGGACCGGCCTGCGGATCGTAGGCAACGAAGTGCATTCTGGCCACAGTGCGCTGCTGATCTACGACGACAAGGTTAACGAGAATGTCACGGTAGGTTACGAGCCGCTCATCAAGCTTCCAGCCAAGGGGCTGCGGGTGAGGGGCTGGTATCGCACCGCCGTTCCCGGCCACCGCTTTATTGTGACCCTTAATCATTTCGACGCCCAGAAGCAGTGGCTGTCGGGGCGTAACAACGACATTACTTTGCGCGGCAGCGGTGGGTGGCAGAACCTCGACCAGTTGCTGACGACTTTTCCACCCGGTGCGGAGTACATTCGCTTCAATGCGCGTGCCACTGTCTGGACGGAGCGGGGTGAGGAACTTGGGCTGGTGTGGTTTGACGACATTTCCATTACCGATCCGGAGACGGGAACGGAACTGGTGCAAGGCGGCGATTTCGAGCAGCAGCAACGCACTGCACTCGTCGTGCCGCGCGATCAACTAAAGGTGCAGTTCGACTTCGTCGCGTGGGACCAGGCGATGACACAGGCGATTGACCGATATCATTTCAATTCGTTCCGCGTGAATCTTCCGGGCATTGGCGGCGGAACCTTCCACGAGATTTCGCCGCCGAACCTGCTGGGCTTCGACGAGGCCACGCCTGAGTATCCGGAGCTTTTCGATTCCTACGCCCGGCAGTTGGAGGCGCACCTTCAGGCCAAAGGGTGGCTGGATGAAGCGTTCATCTATTGGTTCGACGAGCCGAGTGCCGACCAATATCCGTTCGTGATGAATGGGTTCGCCAAACTCAAACGTTCCTGTCCGCGCATCGCCCGGATGCTGACAGAACAGGTCGAGCCGGACCTGC
>JADLHS010000074.1 GCA_020848635.1 Limisphaerales bacterium | reverse complement strand
CGCACCCACTGGCCGTTCCTGCGCGACCGTCGGATTGATGCTTATGATGGGTTGACGAAGCGATTGCTTGACTAGGCCGCATTCCCAACAAGTTGTCTGGATCACCGGCGCGGGTGGCCTCATTGGTAATTACCTGGTTCAGGTTGAATCTAACTTGGCCCCGCAATGGCGCGTCACCGGGTTGACCCGGACCACGCTCAACTTGCTTGATTTTGCCACGGTTCGCCGCTCCTTCCGTGAAACGCAACCCGCTGCCGTAATCCACTGCGCCGCGCTGAGCAAGAGTCCGGATTGCGAAAAGAATCCGGGGCTCGCCCGCCAGATCAACACCCAAGCCACCGCGCTGCTCGCCGAGCTGGCGGCCGAAATCCCATTTATCTTCTTCTCGTCCGACCTGGTGTTCGACGGCCGGCAGGGCAACTACACGGAAACCGACTCGGTGAGTCCGTTGAGTGTGTATGCGGAGACGAAAGTCGCCGCCGAGCAGATCGTCCTGACCAACCCGCGCCACACGGTCATCCGCACCTCGCTTAACGGCGGCACTTCGCCGCGCGGGGACAGTGGATTCAACGAGCAACTCCGCCGCGCCTGGCTGTCCGGTGCGGTGCCAAAACTCTTCACGGATGAGTTTCGCTGTCCGATGCCAGCGCTCGTGACCGCGCGCGCCACCTGGGAACTTTTGAACCAAGGCGCGGCCGGTTTATTCCACCTTGCCGGCCCCGAACGGATGTCCCGACTGCAAATCGGCGCCGCGCTGGCCGCCCGCTGGCCGCAATTGAAACCGGGATATGCCGCGGCCTCGCTGAGCGAATACCATGGCGCACCGCGCCCGCCGGACACCTCGCTCAACTGCGCCAAAGCGCAAAAACAGCTAAGCTTTCCCCTGCCCCGCTTTACCCAGTGGCTCGCCGCCAACCCCGACACGCTGTTTTGAGGGGGATTGGACCGTGTCGGCAACTCATCGGGTCGAAACCCGGCACTCCGCTCAAACGTAGAGCGCGGCCTTCAAGTCCCGCACCAGCACACTCAGATACAGGTAGCGCTTGTCCGGCTCGCGCTCGATGCACTTGAGGATCGCCCGCTCCAAACCGATCGGCACGTCAGGATTTAGCTGGCGCGGCAGGATGAAATCCGAACGGTCCGTTTGGGCGCGGAGAATTTCCGTGGAGGTTTCACCGGGAAAGGGCTTTTGGTTGGTCAGTAACTCGTAGGCGGCTACGCCGAACGCGAAGACATCCACGCGCTGGTCAATCGGCTGACCGGATAACTGTTCCGGCGCCATGTAGGCGGGCGTGCCGGGATTCTTGGTGACCTTCCGGGGCTTTTCGGTGATCGGTTGCGCGAGATCAAAGTCCACCACGCGCACGGCGGCGTTGCGGGAGACGAGCACGTTCTCCGGTTTGACATCCAGGTGCATGTAGCCGCATTCGTGGATGTGTTCGAGCGCCGAGGCCACATCAATAATGATTTGCGCCACGTTCTCCAGGAGCACCGGATCGTGCCGCGTATAGAGCACCTTCAAGTTGGCGCCCTCGACGTATTCCATGGCCAGGTAATGCTGCCCCTCGATCTTTCCATGTTCGAGATAGCCGATGACACACTCGTGCCCCTGACATTTTTCGAGCGCCTCGCAACCCTGGAGGAACCGCTTCCGGGCCGTGGCGTCGCCCTGAAGATCCGCAAGCAGCCGGCGGAGCGCATACGACTTGCCATTCCCGTCCGTGGCGAGCCAGATGTCAGCCATGCCGCCGCTGGCGATCCGTTCGTGCAACTGAAACCGGCCGAATGGTCCAGGGCCGGATGAGCTCGGAATGCTTGATTTCTTGAACAAACTCAACACACGCATTAAATAGCATGCCCCGTTGGGAATCGCCACTTTTTTGGCGCGGCAAACCGCCGATTTATGACTCCGCGTTTCAGTTCCAGCTTGGCGCGCCCGGAATCAATTCCTATCGTCCGGCCATGAACACCGCACCGTTTACCCGCAGCCTCAAGGCGGGGCTCGCGCTGGTCTATCCGGAGGTCTGCCAATTATGTGGCGATAAACGGGCGACCCCGGAAGCGGGTTTCGTCTGCGTGAGCTGTTGGACCCAGGTCCGCTTCATCAAGCCGCCCTTCTGCGAGCGCTGCGGGGTGCCCGTTGCGGGTGAAATCACCACGAACTTCGAATGTGCCAATTGCCGGGACATGAATCTCCAATTCTGTTCCGCGCGCTCCGCGGTCACGGCGCGCGGCGTGGTCCTGGAAGCCATCCATCGCTACAAATACTCCCGGGCGCTCTGGTTCGAGCCCTTCCTCGCGGATCTCCTGCTCCGCGCCGCACTCCCCGCCTTGCGCGAAGAGCAATGGGATTTGATCGTGCCGGTGCCGTTGCACCACCTCAAGGAACGCGAGCGCGAATTCAACCAAGCCGAGCGCCTTGCCGCGCCGCTCGCCCGCGCGCTCGCCCTGCCGCTGAACCCCCGCCTCGTGCGCCGCGTCCAACCCACGCGCACCCAAACCCTCCTCACCAAGAACCAGCGCGCCGAAAACGTCCGCCGCGCCTTCGCCCAACGCAACGGCCACGGCTTGCGCGGCGAGCGGGTGATCCTGGTGGACGACGTGTTCACCACCGGGGCGACCACGAGCGCCTGCGCTCGCGTGTTACGCGCGGCGGGGGCGGGCGAAGTTTGCGTCTGGACAGTCGCCCGCGGACTTTGAATACTTGCGGCGATTTGTTGGTGGTTTGCCGCTTTAGAGAAAGACCGTGAAGCTGACGACGAAATGAATCTTTCGCCCCGCATCCCCAGCCCAACCCAGATTTTGACCATGTCCACCACCTCATTCACCAAGAAGGGCCTCGGCGCGGATTCGATCGAACCCGCCCTGACGCCGCCGCCCGCCAGCGACCACTCGACCACGTTCCTGAAGCGGAAGCTCAAGCTTGGCGGCGCGAAATCCAAAAAGCGCGAAATCCCGGAAGGGCTCTGGCAGAAATGCCCCAAGTGCGAGACCATGATCTTCGACAAGGAACTCGACGAAAACCTCAAGGTCTGCGCCAAGTGTGAGTATCATTTTTCCATCGGGGCCCGTGAACGCATTCATTCCCTCGTCGAAACCTGCACGTTCGAGGAAATGAACGCCCAGATGATCAGCGTGGACGTGCTGCAGTTCACCGGCGCGTCCGCCTACAAGGACAAACTCGCCGCCAACTGGAAGAAAACCAATCTCACGGATGCCGTCATTACCGGCGTGGGCCGCATTGGCGTACACCGCGTGGCGCTCGGCGTGATGGACTTCAGTTTTCTCGGCGGCTCGATGGGCGCGGTGGTCGGCGAGAAACTCACGCGCCTCATCGAGGCCGGCACCGAGAAAGGTCTGCCGGTCATCATTATTTCCACGAGCGGCGGGGCCCGCATGTATGAAGGCATGTTCAGCCTCATGCAGATGGCCAAGACCTGCGCCGCCCTCGGCTACCTCGCCAAGGCCCGACTCCCTTATGTCAGCATTCTCACGAATCCCGCCTATGCCGGCGTGATGGCCAGCTATGCGAGTGTGGGCGATCTCATCCTGGCCGAACCCGGCGCGATGATCGGTTTCGCCGGGCCGCGCGTCATCAAAGACACGACGCAGGCCGAACTGCCGCCGGGGTTTCAGACCGCCGAATTTCTACTGGACCACGGCCTGATTGACGCCATCGTCCCCCGCCGGGAAATGAAGGAACACCTCGTCGAGTATCTCGATTTCATGATGGCAGGCCGAAAACACCGCGCGCCGGCCGTGGGCACGTAGCGGTTTATCTCCCCGTGATTGCGCGAGGCGGACGGGAGTGAAATTCCTTGTTGGCCTCGCTTCGACCGCGACCGATACTGCTTCTGATGCTCCAGCTTCTCGCAACGCTTGCCACCGAATTGGAGCGCCCCCGCGAACTGCCTGCCCAGGTCGTCGCCCATCTCAGTGGCATGTACGGCATTGGGCGCGAGGGCATCGGCGCGTTCCTGCGCAACGAACTGTCCCAACTCGAGGACTACGAAATTGACCTGGCCCTCTCGCCGGTCTTCACGCCCGCGCTCCGCGATCAGGCCATCTTTGCGGAACAACTCGGCCCGGAATCCGTGCCAGCGGCCCAGTGGCCTGATTTGGTTCGACAACTCGTCGCCCGCCCAACGGGCGCGCAACTGGTAACCGAGGATGGACAGAAACATTCCGTGCCCTTGCGCGACGTGTCCATCGAGCGCTACGTCCACCGCCTCCGGTTGGACGCCACGATTCCCGATTCGCTTTTCAAATGGCTGGAGCACTTCAAGCCGGCCGGCGACCGTCCGATACTAAAGGCGGTGGCTCGTCGCGCCGCCTGGGAGAATGCGGCCCGTCGTGAAATCCTGACCCGCTATCTCAGCGCGTTTGCTGGGGGCCAAGCGTATCGCCTCAACGACGTGGTGGCTTTGCTGAAACTGGCGGAAACCTATCAACCCGCCGACACCGCCAGTTTGCTCGCGCAAATTCCCCGTTGGCGCCAAATGCTGGATCAGGAAATCAATGAATCTGGCGGCGGAAAACCTTTCTTCAACGACCGCGTCGAGGAACTCCACGGCGGCGGACGTGACCAACGGCGTCAGAACCGCTCCCGCCTCACCGCCAAGGAAGACGAGCGGGCGTTTCTTGAACGATTGCAGAAGGCGCTGGCTGGTTGAGCTGTATTCGTTGCCGCGAAATCCATCATGAAGGTGACGGTGAGCCGCATTCGGCGGACGTGAATTTGAGTCGGAGCGCCAAGGCAAGCAGCACCCCCAGCAGCGTTCCCACGGTGTTGGCCAGAAGGTCGGTCAGGGAAGAAGCCCGGGTCGGCAGCCAGACTTGGATTGTTTCGATCGTCAAACTGATTACCCCACCAGCGACGACAACGAACAAAGCATCGGCAAACCTGGGCGCCGAGGCGGTTCGGCGGCGGTGGAGGAATAGACAGACACCAAACGGGACGAAACCCATAATGTTAACGGCAATGTCCCGGTAATCAGGCCCTTCGTAAGCCATGTCCCGCCACGGCGGGACTAAGAATTCATTGTCGAATGGGCGATAAATTGCCGGAATCGTCAGCCAGTGTCGGTTGCGGGAACGGTCTTCGGCCCGTTGCCCCCTGCCCTCGTCAAAAACATAAAGCGCCCTCAGGCCTGGGTCATTTACAAACTGCGGGGCCAAGCCCCGCGTCCATGCCGCATGGTGTTGAGCAATCTCGGTCGCCTCCAGCGCCCGGGAATACAGGGCCAGGCCGAAGAATCGTCCCACCCACGAGTGTTTTCCGGCCGGGGAGTTGCCAAGGATCATCCGGCCGGCCAGCACCTCTGGGTCTAAAACGAATTCTGGAAAATGTCCGACGCGCATTCCGTCCAGGTAGAAGTCCGTTCCCGCCCCGCTACCGGTGACCGTAATCAACCGCACCCTGCGTTCCTCCAAAGCGCCGTCCACGCCCACCTCGTGAATTCTGCGGGCCGACCGGGGATCCCGCGTCGCCGCCCGGAGGATGATTGCCTGCCGCCACTGGCAGAGGGCGAAGGGTGAGGGCAGTTGGCCGTCGTGGAGTGTCAGAAGGTGAAACACATCGGTCGCGGGTTTGACGCCGGCTTCGACCCACAGCTCCACTGTATAATTCGCCGGCTGCCCGGCAACGCGGGGTTTCCCGGAATCCGGCAACGCCTCGAAATCATGTGCGATTCCGTCGTCCGCGAAATCCAAACCCGCTCGGTCGGGCAACCACCGGACCTGATTCAGCGGGCGGAAGGCGAACGGCCACCACCCCACGAGGAAGTAGCCCACCACCAGCGCAACGCTGAGCCAGCCGAAGCACCTGTAATCTGAAACACTTCTCACATGATTCCCGGGTTTCCGCCTGCAATCCAGCCGCCGCGCCGAGCGGGCAGCGTTCGGAACGATTCTTCCCCACAGGTTAGCGAACCAACCGCCCGGGATGCAATGATGCTCCAGCCTGCGCAAAGCCATGCGTCAACGAACGTGTTCAGCGGGCACACGGCGGCAGACGCCCGCATCATCGGCGGGAAATCTCACGTGCCACCGCTGATTCGGCTTCGTGAGCTACTTGCATTGCAACGAGGCGAGCCAGATCGGTCGTGGCGCGCTGATATTTGAAACAAACCGCTCCCGTGCTGTGTTCTTGTAGCAGAACTGGCCTCGCCGACGAGTCGGGCCAACGAAAATAATCAAATGAAGGAGGACAAAACCTATGATCATGGCTGACATTCTGAAAATCTTCCTGCTCATTGTCGGGTTGCTGACAGTGTATGTCAGTTATTGGTTGATCGCCCAGGCTTTGTTTCCGGCGCTGGTGGAACGAGCGCGGCGCCACTATGCGAAGCCAGTGAAGATTACGTTCATCGGCCTCCTCGCCGCCGCCCTGCCCGTCATTATCGGGGCGGCCATATCCAGCCTGCCCAATCCCGCGCTGAAACTCACCGGCGTCACGCTCATGTTAATTCCCGCTTTGTTGGGGCTTGTCGGTTCGGCGGGTTTGACGCTTCGGATTGGCGCCGGACTGCCCGCTCCGGCCGATGAACAGCAACCCTGGCGCCGCGGGTTGCGTGGCGGCATCCTGCTCGCCCTGACGTTCCTGCTGCCGTTCGTTGGCTGGATCGTCCTCCCGATCTGGACTTTGGTCAGCGGGTTTGGCGCATTCATTCTGAGCGTGAAGGAGATTAGACAATCATCCAACGCCACTCCGTCCGCCATCAACCTGACGGCCTCCCAGGCAACTGCCGGATGAATCTCTCCCGTCGCAAATTCCTGCAGGTTGGCGGCAGCAGCGCGGTATTGCTGACCACCGTTGGCTGCGACCAGTTGCCGCGGGAGTTACGCGCGCTCTACCAACCACCGAACCAGAGCGACCCCTTCCAACCGCCCCCCGCGGAGGACCTGGACCCAGTCAGTCACGTGCTGAACCGGGCCGCCTTCGGCCCGCGTCCGGGCGACCACGCCCGGGTCTGCAAATTGGGAGCAACGCCAGAGCAAGCCGCCACGGCCTATCTCGAACAGCAGTTGAACCCGGAGAAGCTTGACGACGATGAAGCGGAATACGCCGTGCGCCGGTTTGAAACCCTCGCCTTGCCGCTCGGGGAATTATTCGAATACCAGGAAGATTTGCTGCAAAACGAGTTGATGCGCGGGGCGCTTACCCGCGCGGTTTGGTCGGAGCGGCAATTGTATGAAGTGATGGTCCAGTTCTGGTCGGATCACTTCAACATTGACCCCTCCAAGGGCGACTGCAAATGGCTCAAGGTGGTGGACGACCGCGAGGTGATTCGCCGGCATGCACTCGGCCAATTCCCCGACCTGCTGCGCGCCTCCGCCCTCAGTCCAGCCATGCTTTGGTATCTCGACGGGCGCGTCAATCACCGGGAAAACCTGGCGGCCAAGCCGAACGAGAACTACGCGCGCGAATTGCTGGAACTCCACACCCTTGGCCTCCACGGTGGTTACACCCAAAAGGATGTCATGGAAGTGGCGCGCTGTCTCACGGGCTGGACGGTTCGCGCCAAGGATCAGCCGCCATATTTTCAGATCGGCAAGGTCGAGTTCAAACTGTCCCAGCACGATTGCGGCAGCAAGGAAGTGCTCGGACAGATGATTCCCGGAGTCCCCACCGACTTGAGCCACGGGCAGCGCGAACACCTCGGTCAACAGGAACTGGACCGGGTCCTCGAGATCGTCACCAGCCATCCCGCGACGGCGCGGCATCTCAGCACCAAACTCTGCCAGCGCTTCATCGCCGACGAACCGCCTGCCAGCGCCGTGGAAGCCGTGACCCGCGCATTCACGCAGACCAAAGGCGACATTCGCGCCACACTCCGGGCGCTGTTCGCGACGAAGGAATTCCGCCAGCAGCGCGGCAACAAATTCAAACGACCGTTTAATTACATCGCCTCCGCCTTGCGCACCACGGGTGCGCGCACCGATGCGGGTTTGGAAATCATTGACTACTTGCAGCGCATGGGACACGCGCCCTTCAACTATCCCACCCCCGACGGCTACCCGGAACCGGCGGCGCCGTGGCTGGGCACCCTGCTCTGGCGTTGGAATTTCGCGTTGGCGGTGAGTGAAAACAAAATCAAGGGCACGAAAATTGATTTCGTAACGCTCCGGAACGATTCCGGGGGCGATGCCGGCTTGATGGCGCATCTGTTGGGGCGCAAACCCACCGCGGAAGAAACGCAGGCCTACCACAGTTCCGGCGCGGGACTGGCCTTGATGTTGTCTGCGCCCGCCTTCCAAAGGTGTTGATATGTCTGTCGTATCGCAACCCGCAACCCGCAACCCGCAACTTCGATTGACCGGCAACGGCGATCAGTGTCAGACGTTGGTCGTGGTATTTCTGCGCGGTGGCGCGGATGGTTTGAACCTGGTCGCGCCACTCGCCGACGACGGCTATTACCGGGCCCGCCCCCGCATCGCCATCTCGAAAACGGCCGGCATTCCGCTCGACGGTTTCTATGGGTTGAACCCTTTGCTAAAAGCGCTCGAACCGGCATATCAGGACGGCGCCCTGGCGATTATTCACGCCGCCGGGTCGGAAGACGACACGCGTTCTCATTTCGAGGCGCAGGATTTGATGGAGCACGGTGGCATCACGGGCGGCGGCTGGTTGGGACGATTCCTTCGCGCCAAAAACCAGACCGGCAGTGGTCCGCTCGCCGCCGTCGCCCTCGGCAAATCCATTCCCGAATGCCTGCGCGGATCGCCGGCCGCGACGGTTCTGCAATCACTCGATGATTTTTCCCTCGGCAGCAACGGCTCTGGTCTAACCCAGTCGCTCGCCAGGTTGTACGGCTCGCAAACGGACGCCTTGGCCAACGCTGGGCGTGACACCCTCGACGCCATCCGCCGCGTGGAGCAATTGCGAAGCACTTCGTACCATGCGGCCCATGGCGCGAATTACGGCCGCGACGATTTCTCATGTGGGCTCCTGCAAATTGCCCGGCTCATCAAAGCCCGGGTTGGCTTGCAGGCGGCCTCAGTGGATCTGGGGGGCTGGGATTCCCATTTCAGCCAATCGCTCATCATGGACCCGCTCATCACGCAATTGGCCCAAGGGCTATCGGCCTTTTATCAGGACCTTGGCCCGGCGATGAACCAAACGACAGTGGTGGTGATGACGGAGTTCGGCCGGCGCGTGGAGGAGAACTCGGCGTTCGGCACGGATCACGGCCGGGGTAGTGTGATGTTCGTCATGGGCGGCGGCATCAAAGGCGGCCGTGTTCTTGGAAAATGGCCGGGCTTGAGCCGCGAAGTCCTCGAAGGCCCAGGTGATCTGCCGGTCACGACCAATTACCGCAACGTCCTCGCGCCGATCCTGCAACGCCATGGCGCGGGCGAACAATTGAGCCAGGTTTTCCCGGAGTTCACTCTCGCGCCCATGCCGTTATATGGTTGAGCCGCGAACGGGTTCGAATTTGGCGGAGCAACGCTTTACCGGGCCAGACGAACGGAGTCCAGATCTACGCTGATTTTGGGTTGGTTGCCCGGGTCGAGGCGCAGCCGGGTGATAATCCCGCGCCAACGCGGGTTCTGGCCGACCGGAATGCGGTAGTCGTGCCACTGACCGTCGCCTTGCACCTCGAAATGTTCGCTGGTGCTTTCGCTCTCCGCCAAGCGGCTGGTGCGCCAAAAGAGTTGAGCTTGGTCCTTGAACGGTGTGCCGTCGGCACGTGCCAACCGCATCCGGACCCGGATCACATTGAAATCTCCCGCCTTCGCCTGCATGGGTGGGCTGAACAAGGCCGGATCATCGCCGGTGGTGCGCGCCCGAAGGATACCGTCTCCCGTCTTGAGCTCCGAAAGCTGCATGGTGTTGTCCCAGCCGTCGTTGCTCCGGTCAAATTCCCATGCCGTCCGCGCAGGTTCTGCCGGCGGCACATCGTAAGGTCCAAGCCCGACATCCGCCGGCGTGACATCCTCATGCGGCTCCGCGGCGTCCGTGAACACTGTGCGGAGTGCGTCAAGGTAGCCGAAACCAAATTCGCCGTGCGGTTCGATGTAAGCGCCTTCGCCCCACTCGTTCCAGGCTTCAACCAGGACGACTTTCCGCAACGGGTTCGGCGACGGGGTTTCCAAGAATTCCTTTGCGTCGCGGGCGTGCCGTTTGAAAAGCTCGGGCGTCCGACCAAAACGCACGAGATTGTTCTCCCCATGCCACGGTCGGCTGTCCCAACCGCCATTTAGCGGCAGCGGGCAGAGCGGCAAATGGCTCTCGTCCTGCAACTGCTTCCACTGCTGGCGATAACCGGGCAGCAAAGTCTCGTACGGAGCAAATTTCCCTTCCCCGCTCATGCCCAGACCGGGCCAGGTGTAGGCCGTCACCGAGTCGTAACCTTCGGCCGCCGCCCGCCGAACGCCCCCCGCCTCGCCCACGCAGGCAATGAGGTAAAGCCCTTTGAGGCCCGCGCGTTCACACTCCGCCCGCATCGCCGCCAGGGCCGACTTGACGCCGGCGGTCCCGAGGTCTTCCGCCAGCCGGTCGGGACTGAAAATGATCATGACGGGCTTGCCATCGAAGGTCAGATGTTCAGGCCGGCGGAAATAGTTTTCGATCCAATAACGCGTAACAGCGATGCAGTCCTTCTGGGACGATGTGCCCGGTGGATTGTGATTCGCCCAGAGCAGGCAGAACTTGAGCAAGCGCCGGTAGCGTGCCTTGAAGTAGCCGTCGTGCAACGCGTGTTCGAGCTGCCGCGCGCCTTGCGACCAATACCAGTCGTAGGCAAAAAACGTGATGCCGTGTTCGACGGCCCACTTGATGTGCCAATCGGCCACCTCGGGATTGCCTTCGCGATACCAACCCAACACCGGCCTGCGCTCCGGGAACCGTTGCAGCGGCTGCCACTGGCTCGCGCTTTGCCAGCCTGGAAAATAATAAGCACCCACCTCGAAGGGCCCGCGCACCGGCTTGGGTTCCGGAACGTAACCCGTGCGCTTCGCGTCCATCCGCGGCGTAAAGCGGAGTGAAGCGACCCCACTCGCCGGATCCGTGTTGGCCGCCGTAATTTGGACCCGGACCTCGCCAACCAATGCGCGTTCCGCCTGCACGGTCCAGAACCATTGCGCCTCTTCGCCAAAGCCGAGGGAAAGTACGTGCTGCTCGGCCGCCGGGCTTTCCACCAGCTTTACGCCCGCCGGCAACTCAAGTTGGCCGTTGAGATTCGTGGCCGGCTGACCGCCCGTATTCTCAATCACCGCCGCCAGTTTCACCGGCATTCCAACGCGAGGAAGCGCCGCCTCGAGCGCAAACGAAACCACCTTCAACTGCGGCGGACCTTGCGGAGCTTCGCTGACCACAAGCGAGTGCAACCGGATCGCTGCTCCTGCTGCGTCGCTCGGGCGGAGGCCAAGGCCAAGGACGCGTCCTTGCCATTCGCGGCTCGCGAGCAGATCGAGATTGTATGTACGCTCACGACCGTCCGCCTCGATCGGGAAGGTGAAACTGTGCCACCCCCGCTCCCGGTCCGTGAAGAAAAACAGCGTCCCACGCTCGCCCTGACTCGCCGCCATGCGGACGGTGACATAGTTATGATTGGTCGAGTCAATCTCCAGCGGTGGACTCAATAGCCAGGCTGTCGGCGCCGAACTAAATTCGCCAAGTTGCCGGGTTGGAGCCGCCTTGTCGTCGGTTGAGTCGAACCACTGCCAGCCCGCCACACCCGTGGTGAAATCAAAATCCGCGCCGACCACGGTGGCCGGCGTCGGCAGTTGCACGACCCGAATGGAATCCAGTTCAAACTGCGCCGCGTCATAAACATCGAAGCGGAGCCGCACGATTCGCCCTTCCAGATGCCAGCCGGGCAGCAGGCGATACGTGTGCCATTGGTTGTCGCCGGCGACATTAAAGCGCGTTGTCTTTTCCTGCGCGAACCCCCCAAAGCGGCCGCTCGAAGTGTTGCTCCAAAAGAGTTCGGCCATGCCGTCGTGATCGGCCTTGAGCCGGATTTCGACGACCTGCCACGGCGAGGCTTGGAGATCGAGCACCGAATTCAGTTCGAGGATCGGGTCGCTACCGACCGCGCGGCAGGTGAGCACGCCATTCGTCACGATTGCATTGGTCAATTGGGCGTTGGGTTGCCAGCCCTCGAAGTCGCCGGGCCGGTTGAAGCGCCATTCGGCGACCACATTCCCGCCCCGGACGTCCGCGGTGGCCAGCGCCAGCCACAGCATAAGGAACAGGAAGACGCTCATCGTCCGCCAGGAGCACGAGCGGAATCCTTCGCCGGACGCTTTCACAAATCCCGCACGTAGAGGTTCATGAATTCCACCGCCCCGCCGACATCGCGCAGACCAAACGCACCACGCGCCGGAGCATCTGCGGACAGCATGAAGCGCTGCGTCTCCTGGTCGTTGCGCTTGACCGTCACCTCGCGGCCTTTCACCGTGAGGACAAAGCGCTGATAACTGCCGGGCCTCGCGCCTTCCAGTTTCACTTCGGCGCCAGTGCCACCGACGCCTCGCACTTCAATCGTCGGGACGGCGGCTGATTTCCCGTCCGCCGGTTTTGCCGGCCGACAATCCACCACGAACTCCGCATCGCCGAACTCGTTCTCTGTCCAAAGCGTGGCGGCTGCGTCGGTCAGGCCGTCTTTGAGCTCAATCCGACCGCCACCCAACTGCCAGCGGTTGCCCGTCGCCGAATTCGTCCGCCAACCCCGGAAATCAAGCCCCGTAAAAAGCGGTCGCCATCCCAAGTCCAGCGGGGCCGTGAGTTCCGGCGATACGCCGCTCGACGGCAGTTCCCGAATGCGGAGATTCCGGAATTCCACCGGCGCGCCCTCTGACTCCAAGGCGAGATAGCCTTTGCGATAATTGCAATTCTCACCGCCGGAAACTTCCTTGCCGTTCACGCTCAAGCGCAACACGCCGTTCGTGCCAACGATGCGGTAATGATTCCACTCCGGAAACCCTTTGCTTCGGTCTTCGGATGGAAAGCTGCGATCACCATTGTGCCGTCCAAATGGTTTCATCGTCGCGCCATGGATGGGGAACACATCGCCGTGCGTGGTGAACCAGTCCGGCTTCTTTCCGGTCTGCTTTTCGTACTGTTCGGCGTAACCGTGATCGAGCACCTGCACTTCGATGCCGCGGAGGAACGGCACGCCCGGCGCCGCGATGGGCGTGCCCCAGATGAACACGCCGGAATTCCCGCCGCGGCTCAGATGCCGCCACTCGACTTCGAGGATGAAGTTCTCGTATTGCCGTTCGGTGCGCAACGCGCCGGTGGGCTGGCCGGTGCAATGGATCAAGCCATCGCGGACGCTCCACGTTTCCGGCGCGCAATTCGCGTTCACCCAACCGGTGAGATCATGACCATTGAAGAGCGGCACAAAGCCATCGCTATCCGCGGCGCGCGCGGCAACCACCGTAGCCAGCAGGAGAATCAGAGAGCATCGTTTCATCCCGCATTAGTGACAGGATCGTCCAGTAAATGCACGTCCGAAAGGAAGACGGCGGCAATCTGAATTAACTTCGCCCTGCTGGCGGCGGGGAACGAATCCGCCCACGCCCGCGTAAATTGTTTGCCGATGAGTTGCGCCCAACCCTCTGGCTCGTTACGGCACCGCCCGCGCCCGGAAGGAACGACCCGGAACCGTAACCATGACCGAGTTGGTGAACATGGGTGAACCAGCGAGCGGAATGGTGTTGGTAACCAGGGACGTCCAGTTCACCAGGTTGGTTGAGCTTTCGAGCACATAGCTGGTGCCGGGTTTTCCGGCCACCCCCAGCTTCAACTGGCCGCCAACGGGCACGACGGTTTCCCAACTCAGCACCGGCACACGGCTTTGGAGGGTGAACATGTCGAGAACTTCGTTGTTGTCGTCGAATGTCTCCCAGGAAAGGACCGGCCCATTCACTTCCATGATATCGAAGTGGTACTTGCTCCATTCCACCTGCACAAACGGCCAGTCGGCCACAATTTCGGTGTCAATGGTGCCGCCGCCACCGCCGCTCACGATATACACCACGCCGTTCGTCGCGCCCCGTTGATACGAGTGCTGATGACCACTGATGACGATGTCCACGTTCTTCTGCGTGAAGAGCGGCACCCAGTCGGTCCGCACAAACGTTTCGCCGATGTAGCCGCCGCCGTTCCACACGTTGCAATAGGGTGGCCGGTGAAAGCAGACGATGCGGAAAGCAGCCTGCTGGGTTTCGGGGCGGCTGAGTTCCGCCTGCAGCCAGGCATATTGATCGCTGGCGGTGCTGGTCGGCACTTCGCTATCGAGAAAAATAAAGCGGCTGTTGCCGTAGTCGAAGGCAAACCAGGCCTCGTTTCCGGGCAGTGTGCTGTAGGCATAAGCGAGGGCGTGTTCGCCGTCGTGATTGCCGCGGGCATAAATGACCGGAGTGGTCTGGGCCGCGTTCAGCGTCTCCAGGGGTTTGAACCAATAGTTATGCCACTCCGCAATGGCATTGCCGCTGTTCACCATGTCGCCGGCCACGCAAATCATATTCGGCGCATGCGCCAGGAGATTGGTGACATGTTTCGCCAGGGTGACCGTTCCCGCGTGGTTATCCCCCCACCACGCGGTCACAAACGGACTGGAACGTTTGGGGGCGGTGATAAAGGCGTACGTAGCCGTCGCGTTGGCGCCGCTGCGAACGCGATAGACATACTCCGTCTCCGTCGCCAAACCGGGAATCGTGGCGCGATGCACGAAATGGCTGGCGTCAATTTGCAGCGTCTCGATCTGGCTGAGCGTGTGCTCGGTGATGTTGCTGCGGCCCCAATCCACGTAATGGTTCGCGAGATTGCCGTCGGTTTCCCAGATCAGCGTCATGGCATCGGTCCGCACATCCTGCAGCATGGGGAGTTTGGTAATGTTGGGCGTGGGCAGGGGAAAAGGCTTTTGCAGCCGCACGATTAAGTCGTCGGCCATGCTATCGTTGTCCGCGTCGCGGCGATGCTTGCCGACGATTTCGAGCCGCAGTTTCCGGGTGCCCGCCGGCAGCCGGCCAGCGAGATTGCGTTGCAACCAAACACTATTGGCGGCAATGATGCACCGGACGGCGGACAACTCCTGATTCGCGCCGTCGAGATAGCCGACGCGGTAGAACACCTGATCGTCGAACGTGCCCGCGCCGTAGAAATTCCGCAACCACGCTTCGGCATCCAGCACCGCGCCGGAATCCAGGTCATTGGTCGTGAAGCCGGTCGCGATAAGGTCAATGTCCTGCCGGACGATGGCGTTGCTGGCGGCGGTGTTGATGCCGCCGTGGAAGAAGTTGACGCCAGCATGCGGGTCCCCCTTGCCCCCGACACTGGTCAGCACGAGCGGACTGCCAGCGATGGTTTGCCAGTTCCCGAACAGCAATTCAAAACCGCCATTGGTTTGCAACGCCTGGCCGAAAAGCGGATTGGGGCCGGGTACCGAACCAAAAACGGAAAAGTCGTTGTCCGAGGAATCCGTCACCGCCGGATAGCTGACGGCAGTAAGCTTGATGCGGTAATTGTTGGTGTCGCCTAGCGAAGGGTTGATGGCCCAAACATAATTGCTCTGGTTCAACCCCACTTGCGCCAGAATCTGAAACAACGCACCGCCACCATATAGCTCAATTTGCACGAGGCCGCTCGGGTTGGCCACCGTCCAGGCGAGGGTCGGCGAGCTGCCCGCCTGATAATTTTCGCCGCCGTTCGGGGTGACGACGTGGAGTGAACTGGGCGCGGCGGGCATTGGAATGCCCGCGGCTGTCGCCCCACCGAGCGCGGCAACATCGCCGTCCAGCATGGCCTCGGAACGGATTTGCACGCTATTCACGAAGCCCATCTGTGCCTCGTTGTCCTCGTCAGCAAACAACAAGGCGGTTGGCTCCAAGGCCCAACGGCCATCCACCCCGTCACTCAGGTCCTGGGTGCCAACCAGCGCGCCGTCAATGAACTTGCGCAGTCGCTGGGTCGGGAGGGTCAGGTCCACAACAAAAGCCACGCGATGCCAGGTGTTCGGCAGGATGCTTCCGTGATAGGCGCCAGAGATGCCAATGCCATCGTCGGGGTTGACGAAGAATTCGCCGTCATTGCTGTTGGCGGGATTGGTTTGGAAGAGGACCCGCCAATTCCCGGAACTGGCCGGGGGAAACATGATGTCCATGATCAGGGTGTATTGGTTCACATACAGGCCACCGCCGTTGGGGGCGATGCCGTGGGTCATCATGTAGCCCTGCATGGGGGTCGTTGCCGGAAAACTCATTACGTTGGCGGTGCTCCCGCCGATCGTTGCCGTGGGGAACGTCGTCGTGGCCGCTGTATCCCCACGATAGGCGAGGGCGGTGCCGACGGTGGCGCTGAGATTATTGCCGTTGAAATCCCATTGGCCCATGACCGCGGCGGACGCGGCCCCGTTGAGTCCAGCGCTCAGGACGACCGCGCATAAAAAAGGAATTCGGTTCAATTCGAGCATAACGTGCAATTTCTTGGGTTTGGCTTTGGCAACTCTAACCAGGGTCCGAGAATTCAAGCCATCCGAAAATGGAAAACCGCGCCGAATCCTGCGATTCGGCGCGGATACCATGATCATTCAGTCAACCAACCAACCAAATCTATGTCCAACTTTGCTTCCCCTCTGCCGCCCGCAGGCGAAGTCGGCTTTGGCTTAATCTGGCCTACGCCCACTGGATATCTACAGCGCGATGTTACCGCGGCGCCCGGAAGAACTGATTGCCGGTCGGCGAGGTCACCGTATGCGGATGCGCGGCACCGACAACCACCGACCAGGGACCCGTCACACTGGGGGCACTTTCGAGTACCGTGCCGGTCCAATCAATTACGACGCTGCCACCGGAACGGACGGCCTTGATGCAGCCGGGAATCTTGTTGGCCGTGGGGCTGCCCATGGCCGCAATGGAGGCATCCGTCATCCGGCCATTACGGATCTGCACGCTGCTCACAAATAGTGGCTGCAAGTCACCATCCTGGTCACCCAGCAGCAACACGGTCGGCCGCAATGACCAGCGCAAATCCACGCCCCCACCCGCAAGCGGGTCCAGGCTGGTGGACAAATACTGCGCGTCGTGAATGCCGAGGGGCACCGCGCCGATTGGAGCGTTCACCACATTCGTCCCGTCAATATACTTGCCGAACTCGCGCTTGGTCAGGTCGAAGGCGAGCACGACACGATGCCACTCGTCACCCGTGAGCAACCCGTTATACGTCTGACTGATTCCCAACCCATTGCCGGGGTTGAAGAACGCATCGGCATCCCCGTCCGTATTCGATGGATCGGTCTGCCAGAGTGCGCGGTAGAGATTCATGCTGCCAGCCGGACACAGCAGGTCCATAATTACGGTGTATTGGTTGACGTTCGTGCCGCCGCCGTTGGGCGCAATGTCGTGGTTCATCACGTAGCCGCCCCACGATCCGACACTCGGTACGAAATACATCACCTTGGCCGGCTGGCCGGCAATATCACTGATGCCAAAGCTGGTCGTCGTCCCAAACGAGGTGTCGGCCTGGACCGTGGCGTCAAAGTATTGCAGGGGCTCGCCGCAGGAGGCCGCCAGGTTGCCCTGGTTGAAGTCCCATTGGCCGGTCACGAACGCTGCCGGGGCCGGATTAACCGTCAGCACGGCGGGAGGTGAATTGGTGGCGGATTGAAGACCGTTGTTCACAACCACCGTATAGCTGGCGGCGTTGGACGATTGGAGGTTGGACAGGCGCAGTTGGAAATTCGTTTGGCCGGTAAACACTGCGTTGTTCTGGTACCATTGGTAGGTGTAGCTGCCGGAGCCGAGCACGGTGGCCGTGAAGTAATTCGCCGTCATCCCCACCACATCGGCTTGATTGGTCGGCGACACCGTAACCGTCAGATTGGTGAAGACGGGAATCACGGCGGGGATGCCCGCCGCCGTTGCCTTGCCCAAAGCGAAGATGTCGGTGTCAGTGAGCGGCACGTCGTGTATCTGAATGCTGTTCACGAAGCCCGCCGCCGTTTCACCGTCCTCATCGGTGAACAACAAAGCCGTTGGGTCCAAGGAAAAGCGGCCATCCACGCCGGAACCAAGATTCTGCGCGCCGACCAACGTCCCATCGATGTACTTTTTCAGCCGGTTTGCGGGCAAGGTGAGGTCGAACACAAACGCCACACGGTGCCAGGTGTCCGGCAACAGGACCCCGCTGTACGAGCCCTCCACGCCAATGCCATTGTCGGGGTTCGCGAACAGGTCCCCGTCATTGGCATTGCCGGCACTGGTTTGCCACAGTCCCCGCCAGGTTCCGGCGCTGGCCACCGGATACATGATGTCCATGACCAGCGTGTACTGGTTCACGTAGCTCCCGCCGCCGTTGGGCGCGATGCCGTGCGGCATGATAAATCCCTGCGTGGCATCTGCGGCCGGGAAATTCATGACGACGGCATTGCCGCCCCCAATCGTCGCGGTAGTGAAGGTTGCCGGGGTAACCCCGAAATCGGACAGGTCCGTACCGACGGTGGCCGTGAAGTTACTGCTGTTGAAATCCCACTGGCCCGTAACCGCTGCGTGGGCGCAGACGCTCAGACCGAGAATCAACAAGCTTGCCAGCCTGGCAACACTCTTTTTCATCATACGACGTTTAGTTGAATGGTGGATCGTCTCTGATGACTAACGACTCCGCCGATAACCGCGCCCAGCCGCCAAGAGCAGGCCCAAGCCTAGCAGCAGCCCGGAAGTCGGTTCCGGCACGACGTTGGGAATGCCCGCTGCGGTGGCCCCACCCAACAAGCCGATTTCGTTGCCCGAAAGCGCCACGTTATGGATTTGGATACTGTTGACGAACCCCGCTGCGGTCTCGCCATCCTCGTCCGCGAACAACAAGGCCGTGGTATCCAAGGCCCAACGTCCGTCCGCTCCGGCGGAAAGGTTCTGGGACCCCACCAAAGTTCCGTCCACGTACTTATTCAGGCGGTTTGCCGCCAGCGTGAGGTCGAACACAAACGCCACGCGATGCCAGGTGTCCGGCAGAACGCTGCCTTGATAGGAACTGGAGATGCCAATGCCATTGTCTGGATTGACGAATAAATCACCGTCGTTGTCATTGAGAGGTGCGGTCTGGAACAGACTGCGATACACCCCACTGCTGGCCGTCGGAAACATGATGTCCATGATCAGGCTGTATTGATTCACGTATAACCCACCGCCGTTGGGGGCGATGCCGTGGGTCATAATGTAGCCCTGCGTCTGGGTCGTTGCCGGAAAACTCATCACGTTGGCCGTGCTTCCGCCAATCGTCGCTGTGGAGAACGTCGTCGTGGCCGCCGTGTCGCCGCGATAGGCCAGCCCCGTGCCGACCGTGGCGGAAAGATCTCCGCTGTTGAAATCCCATTGGCCGGTAACCGCCGCGCGCGCGGAGGCCCCCAGTCCGAGGACGAGGGTGATCGTGAGGTAATTGAGGTGTTTCTTCATAACTTGGTTCCTTTTGATGATTTGTTGCTTTCTGATAACGGCCATTGCGACGGCGCACAGTCCTCCAAGCGGGTTTAGTGTGTTGGTACGCTGGTTGAGTCGTTTTTTCGTGTTCCGTTCTACAGTGACAATCCGTTTGTATCGCAAACAAACGGTCCTGGGTATCGCCTATTTAGGGGAGGCGCACCGTGCCGTGGTCAATGCTCAGGCAATCCGCGGGATGACTGCTTGCTCCGAGCCGGCGGAAGGCCGGCCGCAACTCGCCCCGGCCAGTCGTGCGGCGAGGAGGGGATGGTTCTGGGGCGAGAACTGCGTTTCGACCGGGGGCGATCTGGCTAAAAAAGCCGGGTTGACGCCTTTGACCGGTATCACGGATGCTGTTACACGTCACTGTGAACTGGCTGCGCAAACTCACGGATGCATGAAAAGCACGAAGCGAAATACCCGCGAAGACACGGTTAGCCGCTGTTCCGCGAGCATTGTCCAGCGAAAGTATCTGGCCGATCTGAGAACGGAGGTTGCCGATGAACTGTCCGTGCGGATCGAATACCAAGGGCAGCACGCCTTCTTCCCGCTAGCCGAAAACCAGCACGCCCTGGCGGAGGGGAAGGCCGAGATTATCCGGAGTGCCGTTGCGCGTACCGGCTGGACCGCCAGCGCCCGGTTCGAGCGCGAATTCGCCCTGGCCATTTTCTGGCTGCCCAACCCCCTGACCTGCACCTACGCAAGTCTATGCACCGTCGTGCGCCCGCCGGCTAAAACCAGCCCCCATTCCCCACCCGGCGTGCGCGTGGCGGTCCTGGCACCGGACGATCCGGTTCGCTGGGGGCTGATTCACTGGCTCAACAACCTGCCCGGTTACCAGTGCGTGGCTGCGCACGATTCGGTCGCATCCTTCTTCAAGTTCCTGGCCCGGTCCCGTCCGGATCTGGCGCTGTTTTACGCCCCGCCTTGCGCCCCCGCCGACGAGCCGGTGTCCGAGCGGCTGCGCGCGGAGTTTCCCGGACTGGTCAGTTTTCCGTTTGGCATCTACCCTGACAGTGAAACGGCCTGGCTCTCCGTCAGCGGCGTGAGTGGCGGCTATTACTACCGGCGACGCGGGCTGGGCCAGTTGCTGGAACCAATTTCCGGCCTGTGGCAGGCAGGCAATCAACCCAGCTGCGATTCCGTCGAATCCCAGATTCGCAACCACGTGCAAACGATGTTTGGTTTTCGCGCGACCGATGAAAAAGCGTTCCCCAATCTGACCCGCCGCGAGCGCGAAGTCCTCATCGGGTTGCAACGTGGCCACGGAGACAAAGCCATCGCGACCATGCTCGCCATCAGCACCTGGACGGTGCATACGCACGTCAAAAGCCTCTTTGAAAAACTGGGCGTCCACTCGCGAACGGAAGCCGTGATGAAGTATTTTCAGAAGTAATCCGACCCGGACGGAAGCAAATCCCCGGCGTGGCCCGTCCCGATCCGGGCGCCTTGCTCGAACCGGACTTGGCAGGTGAGTTGAATTCCCCCAAACGCGGCCGCAATGCAATGGGATCGTCGCCTTCCAATCCCGGCGACCACCACCCCACCACCTCAAGGTTTCGGGCTGGCAATACTGCTGGCGCGCAGCGAAACCAATGAAGTTTCCACCTTCGCGCGCAACTGAACCATGCCGGGCGATGTGCGCATGCGTGGCGGCAGAGCGTCAATTGCCTGTCGGCTCGCCAGAAGCACCCCCTGGGCTTCCTCCGGTTTCCCCCCCCCCAGCAGGATTTCGCCTTTCCACGCCAACCAGGTCTCCTTCCGGTTCGCCCGGGCGAGAATGGTTTCCAAGCGCATCAACGCCGCGTCCGGCCGCGCGCGCTTCAACTCGTACTCAATGGCCGCTTTCTGAAAGGTCACCGCCCACCCCAGCCGGGCCAGCCCTTCGTCCAACCCTTTGATTGCCGCCTCGGCGCCCGACTCAGTCGCCTGCAGCCCGGCGCGTTCGAGAAATTCTTCGGGCTGCGGGTTGGCTGCCACCGCGATGGCGTGGGAGTAATCAGCGATCGCCGCCCGACGTTCCCCCAGCCGGACAAGCACCCGCGCGCGCCCGAGCAGTGCCACGCTGTTCGTCGGCACCCGGGCGATAAATGCATCAAAGTCCGCCTGCGCCGCGGCATCTTCCCCCACATCCACATGCAATTGCGCCTGCCCGAGCAAGACCGCCGCCGAGTTGGTCGCCAGTTTTCCCGCGGTCGCGTAATCATTCCGCGCCTCCGTCCAATTCCCGTGCAACCGGTAGATATCGCCCCGCTGAATCAACACCTCTACGTTGCTTGGGTTGGTGCTGAGCAAGGTCGTGAGCATCAGGATGCGGGCGGTCAAATCCTCATGGGCCTGGAGTGACCCCGCGCCTGCGATCCCCAAGGCCAAACTCAGGGCAATAAAAAACTTAGGCTTCATCAACTGTGTCTGCGGCGGGATGCTCTCAACTCAAAACCTTGGTGACAAGCGGACGTTTTTCGATGTTTGCTTGCTCTCCGCTACTCCCCTTCTCTAGCCTGCGCCGAGTTTATGATTAGATCTCTGCGTCGTATTTTGGTTGTTACTGCCGTTCTTACTTTCACTTGGGCCGCCTTCGCGGCCCCGCGCGCCCGGCACGTTTTTATTATCAGCATTGATGGCGGCAACCCTGCGGTGATGCAGCGCAGCCCGATGCCGGTGTTGAGAAAGCTGACGAAAGAGGGGGCGCATACCTGGCAGGCCCAAACCATCGTGCCCTCGCTGACACTGCCGTCGCATTCTTCCATGCTAACCGGCGTCCGTATGGACAAGCACAAGATCACTTGGAACAGCTATTTGCCAACTAACGGCTTGGTGCAAGCGCCGACCATCTTCGCCGCCGCCCACCCCGCCGGGCTCTCCACCGCGATGTTTGTGGGGAAGGAAAAGTTCCGTCACCTCCTCCTGCCGGGCACGGTGGACGTGTTCAATTATGATCTCGCCGCCGAGGTTGCGGTCACCAAGAGCGATAGCGGCGGGACCACGAACATGAAGAAGGAGGGGAACGTAACCGCCCGGGTGGTGGCCGAGGAAGCAGCGGACTACATCGTCAAACACAAGCCCAACCTCTGCTTCATTCATTTCCCCGACCCGGATGGTATCGGCCACAAGCATGGTTGGGGTTCGCCGGAACAAATCAAAGCATTCGCCGACACCGATGCCGCCTTGGGCATCATCCGCAAAGCCCTTCGCCGCGGCCGCATCGAGAAGGACAGCGTCATCCTCCTTAGCGCCGACCACGGCGGCCACGGTCGCGGCCATGGGCAAGGCACGCCGGAAGACATGACCATCCCCTGGGTTGCCTGGGGCAAAGGCGTCAACCGGCATTTCGAGATCACCGTCCCCGTATCCACCTGCGACACGGCCGCCACCGCGCTCTGGCTGCTGGACGTCCAACCGCTGGCGTCGCTGGACGGCGTGCCCGTCTTCAGCGCGTTCGAGTGATTTGAACAGCGGTAGGGTCGTCGCGCTGCGATGACCCCCACGGGGCCTTACGCCCGAGCAGGGCCGGAACGCTTTCGGTGCAAGGGGGTCCGCCCGCCAGTCAGCCGTTGCGCCGCTGAACGCGGCGCTGGTCATCGCAGCGCGATGACCCTACCGCCGGGGCGCGGCCTCCTATTCCAGGTTCAATTGGAAAATACTTTGTCGGATTTCGTCTCCGGCGGTTGTTTAATAGGTGAGATGCAGGAACCGACCGACGCCCAACTGCTGCGCGACTACGCGGAACACCGCAACGAAACCGCCTTCCGCGAACTCGTCCACCGCCATGCGGACGTGGTTTATGCCTCCGCCCTGCGTCAGGTCACTTCACCCGATCTGGCGCACGACATCGCCCAAAGCGTTTTCACCGACCTCGCCCGCAAGGCCCAACCGCTCGCCGGCACGCTGACCGGGGATGCCTCCCTCCTGGGCTGGCTTTTCCGCAGCACGCGCTTCCTCGCCCTCAATCAATTACGCGATGACCGGCGGCGGCAGGTTCGCGAAAGGCAAGCTATGGAAAACTTCGACCCCGCGCCCGAAACCGCGCCCGAATGGGAGCGCGTGCAACCCGTCCTCGACGAAGCGATGGCGGATTTGAGCGACGAAGATCGCGACGCGCTGCTGCTGCGCTTCTTCAAGAACCGCGATTTCCGCGCGGTCGGCGCGGCCCTCGGCGTCAGTGACGATGCCGCGCAAAAACGGGTGAGCCGCGCGTTGGAAAGATTGCGTACCCAGCTCACGAGCCGGGGCGTGACCACTACTGCCGTCGCCCTTTCCACCGTGCTTTCAGTCAACGCCGGTCCCCTCGTGCCCGCCGGTCTGGCTGCCACGCTTTCGACCGGCGCCCTCGCGGGAACAACCCTTGCCACAGCCACTGCCATCAAGACTATTGCCATGACCACATTGGAGAAAACTGTCATCACCGCCGCGATTGCGATCGCCGTCGGGACCGGTATTTACGAAGCGCGGCAGGCCTCGCGCCTGCGAAGCCAAGTTCAGACGCTCCAGCAACAGCGAGCCGCGCCCGCTGAACAGATGGAACAACTGACCCGAGAGCGCGACGACGCCACCCGCCAACTTGCCGTGCTGCGCGATGATAACGAACGCCTGAACCGCAACACTACTGAGTTGCTCAAGCTGCGCGGTGAAATCGGCCTGCTCCGGAGACAGGTTAACTCGAACGCTTCGAAGAGTGGAGACAGACCACTGAGCGAGTGGCTACAGGTGTATGACGTGAAGGCTGGCGACTTGAAGCCTGAAGCTCAGAATGCGATTCGGCAAAT
>JADLHS010000073.1 GCA_020848635.1 Limisphaerales bacterium | reverse complement strand
CGCGCCGTGCAAAGCTGGTGCTGGCCGATTTCGGCTTTATCGCGCCTGGCGAAGAAGCGACGGGTGTGAAGCGGGTGCTCGATGCCGCAGCGTGGACTTACGTGGCGGCGTTCATCACCTCGCTGGCGTATTTCCTCTGGCATGTGCTACCGCTGCTCACCGGCGGACGGCAGCGCGACTAGACGCCATTCCAATTCGAGGTGGCAGACACAACAACCATGCAACACGAAAAACAAATGAAAGAAAGCAATGCAACCATTCTTAGCCCCGGCGAAAAGATCCACGTCATGCACCGGCGGCGCTTCGAGAAGGACGTGCGCCGGCACTTTGTCGGCGAAGTGGAAGGCTTCGAACAGGGCGTTGCCCGGGCCTCGGGCTACGTCTTCGTGATCGACGACCTGAGCAAGCACCTGTTCGTGAAACGGCCGGATCGCCGGACCAAACTGATTCCCATCATGTCTGGTGACGTGATTGTGAACGTGATCCCGGAAACCGTGGATGTGGAGGGGGTAGCCTATGAACTCAAAGATCGCAGCCTCGTCGTCACGGATGGCAGCGCCTGGACGATGGACGTGAAGGAATTCGGCTGGGGCTGAGCGCGCCCAGCCAAGCCATGAATCACAACCAACAACAAAAACAACAAACTATGACAACGACCATGAGATTGAACGTGCAACACCTCAACCTCCGATCCCTCGACAGCTTGGATTCGTGGGTGGAAAAACAAATCCTCGCCCTCGGCCAGGTGCGGCAGATTGATGAGGCCAACATCCGGCTTATACGATTGGAGAACGCCAGCCCTGCATATCAGGTGAACGTCCACCTCGTCACGCCCGGCCCGGATGTCTTCGCCGAGAGCCGCGACCACACGTTGCGCGCGGCGTTCGAGAAAGTAATAAAGCAGTTGCGGGAACAAATCACCAGCCGCGCGACGAAGCGGTTGCAGAAAGTGAAAAGCAATTTGTCCGCCCCGGCCGTGAAGTCACGCGGCGCGCGCGGAAGCTGAAAGCCAAATCAAACCCAAGCACCAAAACCAATAATTGTGAACCAGATCAAAACCATCCTCGTTGGCACTGACTTCTCGGACTGCTCGCGCAGCGCGCTCGAACAAGCCGTGCGCCTAGCCAAGTGGAACAACGCCCGTCTCCACGCCCTGCATAGCGTGGAGTATTTCACCCTGAGCGACGCCGCGTGGGCCAGCCACATACCGCACGGAAAGCTGGAGCGGGACGCGGTGGCGGAGGCGAAACAGAGGCTACAACTTTGGCTGGACGAGGCCGGGGCTTCTTCGGAGGCGCAGGCCCTAGTGGACGTGGGCACGCCCATTGACTGCGTCCTCCGGCGCGTGCGCGAAACCAAGACGGACCTGCTCGTGTTGGGCGTAACCGGCTCCTCCATGATTTCCATGGGCGCGGGCACGTTGGCCACCAAGTGCCTTCGGAAGGCGCCCACCAAAGTGATGCTGGTCCACGAGGGGCATACCGGTCCTTTTCGGAAGGTCGTCGCCTGCGTGGATTTTTCCGAGCAATCCCGCGAGGCGGTGGCGCAGGCTCTGCGCGTGGCGGCTCAGGAAGACAGCCAGGTGGATTTCCTCCATGTCTTCACCGGTTCGTGGGGACGCTACGCGCTCGTGCCGGATGTCTGGGAAGTGAACGAGGAAACGGCGGCGCAATGCCGTCATGCGCTGGAGCAGCGACTGCGCGAGTTCGTCGGTGACACCGCGGGGCGCCCGGCCCGGTACGCGGTGGTCGAGGCGGCGAACCACGGTCACGGTATTGCGGAATACGCCCGGCGGGTTGGCGCCGACTTGGTCGTCCTGGGCACGAAGGGTCGCAGTAATCTGGGCTACGTGCTGCTCGGCTCGACGGTCGAGCGGCTCTTACGTGAAGTCCCCTGCTCGGTGCTGGTCGTGCGTCCGCCCGGGGCTGATGGCTCAAAGCCGTAGCCCGAAGTGGACGATCCCTCTTGCTGATGACGAACCAGTTGTCGCGCAAGCGCCCGTAAGCCGATCTGGAAAATTTATGAACCAATTAAAAACCATCCTCGTGGGCGTGGACTTCTCGGAGTGCTCGCGGCGCGCGCTTGAACAAGCCGTGCGTCTGGCGCGGTGGAACAACGCCCAACTCAGCATCATTCACGTCCAGGATAATTCCGAGCTGGAGTTGGCGGGCGTGGAGTTTCCACCGCCGCTCGATGAACTGCGCCGCCACCACCGCGAACGGGCCATTGCGCAACTGGCGGAATGGGCGGAGCAGGCGGGCGCCCCGGCGGCGACGAACCGCGAAGTAATCAATGGCACGCCGTTGGATGTGTTGATCAAGGAGAGTCGGAATCGCCGGGCCGACCTGCTGGTGCTGGGCGCCACGGGTGAGTCGTTGCTGCCCCACGGCACCGGCACGCTGGCCACCAAATGTCTGCGCAAATCCTCCGCCAAGGTGATGCTGGTTCATGCCAGCCAGGTGCGTCCGTATCGGCGCGTGCTGGCGTGCGTGGATTTCTCGGAAACCTCGCGCGTGGCGGTGGCGCAGTCGTTGCACGTGGCGGATCAGGACCGGGCTGAAGTGCATTTGTTGCATGTGTTCCGGGCGGAATGGCAGATCTGGAATTTTCACCAACCGCTGCCGGCCCTGTCGGATTTTGAGAAGAACTACCGCGCGATCATGGAAAACAACTTGCGCCAGTTTGTTACCGTGCCCCCCCGCATCAACGCCAGCTACTCGGTCGCGCCAGCCGAAACCCATGGCGCCGGCATTGCGGATTACGCGCGCCGGATCGGGGCGGACCTCGTGGTGCTGGGATCAAAGGGTCGCACCAACCTGAAGTGCGTCCTGCTCGGCTCCACGGTCGAGCGGTTGCTGAAGGAGATTGCTTGTTCGGTCCTGGTCACCCGCCCGCCGCCAGGAGTTGGATCAGCGATGGCGTGGCAAGCGGACGCCGCTTCGGGTGAGCGCGAGGCGGTTATCCAGGCAGGTCAGTCGGATCAGCATCGAGCTACGCCTGTTGGCACAGCGCCGGGCGACAAAGAGCCCGAAGCAATCTATCCGCCCATCCTGAGCCGCTTATGAAAGTTAAAAACGCAAATCGCAATACCTGGTCGTTCCGCCTCGGGCGAATGTTGGGCGTGGATGTTTACGTCCACTTTACGGTCCTGCTGCTGCTCGGGTTCATTGGCGTGGCGCCCGGACTGGCTGGGCGCAGTGTGGATGCAGCGTTGACCGGCGTATTGTTTTTCGCCGGCATCTTCCTCTGCGTGTTGCTGCATGAATTCGGTCATGCGCTGGCGGCGCGGCGTTATGGCATCAAAACGAAAGACATCACTCTTCTGCCCATCGGCGGACTGGCGCGATTGGAGCGCATTCCCGAGAAACCGGGGCAGGAACTTGTCGTGGCGCTCGCCGGCCCGGCCGTCAACGTTGTCATCGCCGCCGGATTGGCGGTCGGCCTCTGGCTGGGCAGTTATTGGCAATCGCTTTCCTACCTAACCCTGACTGGCGGTAACCTTTTTGAACGCCTGTTGCTGGCGAACGTGTTTCTCGTCGGGTTCAACCTGATCCCGGCCTTCCCCATGGACGGCGGTCGGGTGCTGCGCTCGCTGCTGGCAATGCGGCTCGGTGCGGTGCGCGCCACCAATCTGGCGGCGGCCATCGGCAAAGGCATCGCGGTGGTGTTTGGTTTCGTCGGTTTGTTCTCCAATCCGATGCTGCTGCTCATTGCGCTGTTTGTGTGGATCGGGGCGTCGCAAGAAGCGGCGGCGGTGCAGATGAAATCCGCCTTTGATGGCGTTCCGGTGCGGGAAGCGATGTTGACGCAATTTGAAACGCTCTCGCCGCAGACGACTTTGGGCGACGCCTCGCAAATCCTCCTGGCCGGTTCGCAGCAGGATTTTCCGGTGGTCGAACGTGGCCAGGTGGTGGGTTTGCTCACGCGGGAACGTTTGTTCGAGGCGCTGCGCGACCGCGGGGAGAGCCAGGTCGTCGCCGAAGTGATGGAGAGAAGTTTCCAAGTCGCGCGGCCCGACGACTTGCTGGATGTGGTCATGGGGCAGAGCCAGCCGGAGCGTCCGGCGGCGATCCCAGTGTTGCACAACGGCCGGATCGCCGGTCTGCTGACGCCGGACAACATTGGCGAGCTCTACATGATCAACGCGGCGCTGCGGGCGCGGGGCACGGCATCGCGAATCGCTCCGCCGGTGAACAACACCCTGACCCAGCCGGCGGGCGTGCCACTCGGGCGACCGGCTTCACCGCTGCACGATTGAATTCGGAAACACCCTCACTTCATGAATCCCACTGAAAAAGAATCCATTCTCACCCTGGCCCTGATGGCGGGCTTCGCCGACGGCGTGAAAAATGACGCGGAACGCGCGGAATTGAAGCGCATCGCGCAAAGCCTCCCGCAGGACGTGGTGCAGCCCGCCGCGCTTTATCAGCGTGTGTTGCTCAAGCAGGTCACGCTGATGCAGGCCGCCGCGTCGCTGCACACACCGGAACTCCGACAACTCGCCTACGAGATGGCCGTATGCGTGTGCGATGCCGATGGCGCGCAGACCGACGCTGAAAAAGCATTTCTGGCCAACTTGCATCGGGAGTTGCAACTCGATCCGGCGGCGACGGCTCCCTTTGAACGTTCCGCCGACGCGCTGGCCGCCGAGCCGCTGGCCGCGGGCGCCGTTGTGGCGGCCAGCGCCCCGCGCCCCGCCGCCGATGCCGAACTGGATCGGATGATTTTGAACTACGCCATTCTCAATGGCGCGCTGGAGTTGATGCCGGAATCGCTTGCCACCATGGCCATCATTCCGCTGCAAATGAAGATGGTCTATCGCATCGGCAAACACCATGGTCACGAACTCGACCGCGGCCACATCAAGGAACTCGCCGCCACCGCCGGTTTGGGCCTGACCTCACAGGTCGTCGAAGGTTACGCGCGCAAACTGCTCGGCGGGCTGCTGGGAAAAGTCGGTGGCGGCATGGGCAAGTCCGTCGGCAAACAAGTCGCGAGTTCCGCCATGTCCTTTGCCAGCACTTGGGCGCTTGGTAAAATGGCCGGGCAATACTACTCGGGCGGTCGGAAACTCTCTGCCATCGAGATGCGTCAGCTTTTCACCTCACTCACCGGCCAGGCGCGCGACTTGCACGCCAACTACGCCAGCGCCATCCGCGACAAGGCCGGCTCCCTGAATCTTACCCAGCTTCTGCCAATTATTCGCGGGCAACCATGAGCGTTGGGCGAACTGCCAAGCCTCTTGCTGCTGAAGTAACGGAGTATCCGAACGCAGCCCTCAGCAACAATTTGCTGCCGCCAGCCTGTTTTGCAGTTCGTTGGCTCACCTATCTTTCGCTTTCTCTCCCTTCTTTCCAGAAATTGCCTCGATACTGCGCAAAGCAACAACTGCGGCAACAACACCCACGATCAGGAGCACCGTGAGTCCAACCCCGCCCGAAGCCCAGGCGATTGAATCCAGGAAAGTCCAGACACTCCTGAAGATCAGAATCGAGGCCCCGATGAGCAACATTTCCATCCAGATGATTTTTTTCATTTTCTTACTTTGGTCGGATTGATTCCAGGCTCTGCTTCGAACAAAACCTGCGTTTGCCGGCCTGCCGCTATAGCCTGGAAGTGTGTTACTCGTTCTTCGACGGGCAAATTCGCACTTAGTATCTGCGGAGGATACAGCGGGGCAAGGTTTTTGGCGAGGGCTCACCGAGCCGAGTCGCCACGCCCGCTTTTCGTGCCGGTCGGATCGCCGGCGAACCGGCTCTCTGAAAACACTTCGGATTAAACTAAGCCACGCTTCTGAACTACCGATTAGTCATCTGACGCAGCGCGGCTAGACTCTCCCGAGATATTAAGAATTTATGACTGAATCAATCTGGCTCTGGGTCGGTTTCAATGTGTTCGTCCTCGCGATGCTCGCGCTGGATCTGGGCGTGTTTCATCGCAAGGCGCATGTCGTGTCGCTGAAGGAATCACTCGTCTGGACGTTCGTCTGGATCGGGCTGGCGTTGGTGTTCAACGCGGGCGTGTGGCACTATGCCGGCTCGACGAAGGCCCTGGAGTTTTTCACCGGCTATCTCATCGAGAAATCGTTGAGCGTGGACAACGTGTTCGTCTTCGCGCTGCTGTTCTCGTATTTCGCCGTGCCGCCGTTGTTTCAGCACAAGGTGCTGTTCTGGGGCATCCTCGGCGCGCTCATCATGCGCGCCATCATGATCGTGCTGGGCGCGGCGCTCATCACGAAGTTCTCGTGGATCATCTATGTGTTCGGCGGCTTCCTGATCCTCACCGGGATCAAGATGATCGTGAAGCGCGAGGAGGAGATTCATCCCGAGCGTAATCCGGTGGTGCGTTGGTTCAAGAAGCTCATGCCAGTGACGCCGGATTATCGCGGGGACAAATTCTTCGTGCGCGAGAACGGCATCCGCATGGCCACGCCGCTGTTCGTGGTGCTGTTGCTGGTGGAAATCTCCGACCTGATCTTCGCAGTAGATTCAATTCCGGCGATCTTCGCGGTCACCAAAGACCCGTTCATCGTCTATACCTCGAACGTATTTGCCATCCTCGGGCTGCGCTCGCTTTACTTCGCGCTGGCCGGCGTGATGAACAAGTTCCATTACCTCAAGATCGGCCTCGGCGTGGTTCTGACGTTTGTGGGCGTGAAGATGATCCTCGCGCATACGGCGTGGAAGATTGACACGCTGGTCGCGCTCGGCGTGATCGTGCTGATCCTGGCGACTTCCGTGGTGTGGTCCCTGCTGAAACCAAAGAAGGCAAAACATGTCGTTCCCAACCCCGATCCGGGCGTGTTGAAATCCAAACCCTTAGAGCCATGAGCGCGTTGATTATTGAGGTCATCGTCATCCTGCTGCTGTTGGTGGTGAGCGGCGTTTTCGCCATGACCGAAATGGCGGTGGTATCGTCGCGCAAAACGCGGCTGCGCGTGATGGCGGCGGACGGTCACGCTGGGGCCAAAGCCGCGCTGGCTTTGGCTGAATCGCCCAACCGCTTCCTGCCGTCGGTCCAGTTTGGCATTACGCTCGTCGGGCTGCTGGCGGGCGCGTTTGGCGGCATCACCATCGCGGAAGAGATTGCCGCCGGGTTGAAACCGCTGCCTGCGCTGGCCCAATACGCCGAGGTCATCGGCGTGGGCGTGGTGGTGGTCGCTCTGACCTATCTGTCGCTGGTCATCGGCGAACTCGTGCCCAAACGGCTGGCGCTGGCACACCCCGAGGTCATCGCCAGTCGCATGGCGCGACCGGTGGAACTCCTGAGCCGGCTGACCCAGCCCGTCGTCCGGCTGCTCGGCGCTTCCACCGACCTGGTGCTGCGGTTGCTCGGCGCGCGGGCGGCGACGACGGCGGCGATTTCCGATGAAGAGGTGAAACTCTTGCTGGAGGAAGGCATGAAGACCGGTGTCTTCCATCGGAGCGAACCGCGCATGGTCGAGTCCGTGCTCGCCTTCGACCAGCGGCCCGTGCGCGACATTATGACGCCGCGCGAGAAGCTGGTTTTCCTCAACCAGGACGACCCGCACGCGGCGGTGTGGCACAAGATTGTCGTGTCCGGGCACTCGAATTTTCCGGTCTATGCCGCGAGCCGAGACCAAGTGGTGGGCGTGGTGGCGGTAAAGTCCATCTATGCCAATCTCGCCGCCGGCGCGGGTGTCAAGCTGGCCGACCTGATGACGCCGCCGTTGCTCGTGCTGGCAACGCAAACCATTACCGGGTTGCTCGAAGGGTTCAAGAAAACGCGCCGCCACATCGCCCTCGTCACCGACGAAGCGCGGCGAGTGGTGGGCTTGGTGACGCTGGTGGATGTGCTGGAAGCCATCGTTGGCGAAATTCCTTCGCTCGAGGAGCGGCTGCGACCACAAGCCGTGCACCGGGAAGAAGGTTCGCTGCTGGTGGACGGCGGATTTTCCGTGGCGAAACTAGCGCCGTTGCTGGGTGAATCGCCGTTGGCGGCGGCGCTCGCGCAACGCTGCGAAACCCTCGCCGCGTATGCCACGGCGCAGTTGGGTCAGCCAACCAGTGAAGGCTCAATGTTCGTCCGTGAGGGCGTGCGCTTTGAAATCATAGACATGGATGGAAGTCGTATAGACAAGGTGTTCGTCAGCCGGGAGAACGATTCGCCATGATCAAATCCATCAACCAACTCGTTGCCTCGAAGGTGTTCCACCACTTCATCGTGGCGGTCATCGTGCTCGCTGGGGTGGTGGCCGGCTTGGAAACCAGTCCGGCCATGATGGAACGCCACGGTTCGATCTTGCTGGGGCTGGATAAATTTATCCTCGGCGTGTTCATCGTCGAGGCGCTGCTCAAGATGGCCGCGCACGGTCGTCAGCCTTGGCGCTATTTTGCGGACGGCTGGAACGTGTTCGACTTTCTGATTGTCGTGCTGTGCCTGTTGCCCGTGGGCGGGCCGTTCGCCGCGGTTCTACGGTTGACGCGGGCGTTGCGATTGCTGCGGCTCGTCAGCGCTTTGCCCAAACTGCAACTGCTCGTCGGAGCGCTGCTGAAGAGTTTGTCCGCGATGGGCTACGTCAGTCTGCTGCTGGCGTTGCTGTTCTACATGTACGCCGTGGCCGGGATTCATCTGTTTGGTCAACACGATCCGGAGCACTTTGGTTCCTTGCCGGCGGCGTTTCTGTCGCTGTTCCGGCTCGTGACGCTCGATAACTGGGCCGACCTCTTCAACGGACAACTGCCGCACGTGCCAGGCCTCAAGGTGGCGATCTACTTCGTCACGTTCATCGTGTTCGGCACGATGATCATCCTGAACCTGTTCATCGGGATCATCATGAACAGCATGTCCGAGATGCACGCCGAACTCGCCGAACGCGACCGCGCGCAGCATGAACGCGAAACCGGCGCGGCAACGCTGGAGGACGATCTCCAAACGCTGGAACGAGAACTGAAGGAGTTGCAAACGCGGATGGCTGGTCTTCGGCGCAAGTGGAGTGCCGACCCGCGCCAACTGGCGCACCCGGAAGCCATGAAGGAGCACGCGGCATGAAAAAGTTCTACATCGCCCTCCTCGGCGGCACGGTGGTTTTGATTGGCGTGGCCATGCTGGTCTTGCCGGGGCCGGGCACACTCGTCATTGCCGGCGGACTGGCGATCCTGGCGACGGAGTTTATCTGGGCGCGCCGGGCGTTACGGAAGGCCAAGGGCGCAGTCGCCAAGGTCCGCCGCAAATCCGGCGGGCTAAGTTTCTTTATGCGGCGGAGAAGGCAAAGCCCACCTCCGATTCAGTAATCCCGGAGAGCCGCATTGGCCCGGAGCGCTAGGGTTGCCTGGGGACGTTCTCGAACCAGACATCCGCTGCCAGGCCGGCGCGGAGCAGGCCTTCGGCATTGTCCAATTTTACCTTCACGCCGAAGACTTGTTTCACGCGTTCGCCCACCGTCTGTACGTTGCGCGGCGTGAACTCGGCTCCCCGCGCGACCTGCTCAACCACGCCCGTGAAATCTCGACCTGGAACCGAATCCACGCGCAGCTTCACCGCCTCGCCCAGCTTGATGTGACCCAGCCATGGCTCGGGCACGAAGACGCGCACCCAAATGTGATTCGTCAACAGCAGCGTGGCAACGGGTTGATTCGGCGCCAGCACATCGCCGACTTTCACGCTCATGACTTCCAGGACGCAATTCGTCGGTGCGGTGATGCGCAGTTCGGCGAGCTGGGCCTCGAGTTCGGCGAGTTGGGCGCGGATTTGCGCGATTCGTTCCGGCCGGGTGCCGGCAAGCAGTAAATCGTAACGCGCTTTGGCGGCGGCGACATTTTGTTGCGCGGCCTGGGCGCTGGTCACGGCGCGATCGTACTCGGTGGCTGAGATGGTCTTCTCCGCGGACAACTCGGCCGCGCGCTGGCGCTCGGCATTGGCCAGAATCTGCAGGGCCGAGTGCGCTTCCCAATCGGCTTTGGCCGCTGCGATTTCTTCTTTGCGCGAACCGGCCTCCGCTTCGGCCAGTTGGGCGGCGACCAAGTCCCGGCGCGGCTTCAATTCGCTCGCCGTGAGTTCCACGATGACCTGGCCGGTGGAGAGGGCGTCGCCCTCCTGTGCCAAAGTGCTTTCCACGCGCCCACCGTAGCGCGACGCGACGCGCGCTTCGTCGGTTTCAATGGTCCCGGAGACGGAATTGGAACTTGGTCCGGGGTGACAGCCGACCAGCGCCAGCATCAGGGCGATGCCGGCACCAAAAGAAAGGGCTTTAATGGCCATGTGTGGCGAGGATAGCAGTCCGGAACGCCGGCTTCAACCAGTTCGCCGGCGTTACGGGCGCAACCAGGTCAAGCGAGCCGGAACCGCGTCGCCGATGGCCGCGCGCCCGTCGGAAGTCCTGCGCTTAAACAGCTGTCTCAACTGGGTGAGCGCTCAGGAAAAACATTGCTTGTCGGTCCGGTCTTTGGCTTCATTTCCCAATGGCGCAAGCGGTCAGCCCAAAAGGCGCAACCCCAGAGGAACGCCGCCGGATGCAAATCTTGTATACCGGTCGTGTGCAGGGCGTGGGCTTTCGCTATGCGGTGCGGACGTTGGCCGCCGGTTTTGAGGTCACCGGCTCGGTGCGGAATCTGGCCGATGGCCGGGTGGAGCTCACGGCCGAGGGGGCGAAAGCCGAGCTGGAAGCATTTCGCGAAGCCATTCGGGATGCCGGGCTGGCCGCGAACATTCGCCAGGAGGACGCAAGCTGGGCTGACCCCAGCGGCGGGTTCACTGGCTTTGCCATTATGACAGGAAGTAAATGAAGTTTGCCATCATAGCTGATATACACGCCAATTTGGAAGCGTTTCAGGTGGTCCTGGAGGACTGCAAGAAACAGCAGGTCACTCACTACGCGTGTCTCGGCGACGTCGTCGGCTACAACGCCAATCCCAAGGAGTGTCTGGATATCGTCCGGACAATGAACATGCCTTGCGTGAAGGGCAACCACGACGAGTATTGTTCCAGCGAGGAACACTTGGAAGGCTTCAACCCCGCCGCCGCGGAAGCCGTAAACTGGACGCGCAAGCAACTCACCGAGGAGGACCGCCAATGGCTGCGCGATCTGAAGTACACGCGCATGGTTACCAATTTCACCATCGTTCACGCCACCTTGGATGGCCCCCAGCGCTGGGGCTACGTATTTGATAAACTCGCCGCCGCCGCCAGTCTAACCTACCAGAACACGGCCGTCTGCTTTTTTGGTCACACGCATGTCCCGGTCGCGTTTATGAAGGATAGCGTGGTGCGGGGCGGCACCTACTCCAAATTCAAGACTGAACCGGGCAAGAAGTATTTCGTCAACGTGGGCGCCGTCGGCCAGCCACGCGACAACAATCCGAAATCCGCCTACGTGGTCTATGACACCGATGAGGGCACGATTGAAATTCGCCGGCTGGATTATGACATTGCCACCGCGCAGAAAAAAATTCTGGCCGCCGGGTTGCCCGAACGGCTCGCGGAACGGCTGGCCTACGGCCGATAGTCTGACGAATGACGAATGACGGAACGCCCGGCAGTCCGCCCGGCTTGGTGTCCGTCCCCATTCGTCGTTTGTCATTTTGAAGATCCTCATCCTCAAACCCAGTTCCCTCGGTGATGTTGTTCAAGCCCTGCCCGTGCTGCGGCTCCTCAAGCGCCATTGCCCCGCCAGCGAAATTCACTGGTGGATTGATGCCGGGCTCGCGCCGTTGCTCGAAGGCGATCCGGATCTCGCCGGGGTGGTGCGTTTCGAACGGCAGCGCTGGGCCGCGCCGGTCCACTGGCCGGAAATGCTGCGGAGCATCGCTGCGTTGCGCGCGCAACAATTTGATTGGGTGATTGATCTGCAAGGCCTCGCCCGGAGCGGCGCGTTTGCGTGGCTGGCCAACGGTGAACTCCTCGTCGGGCTTGATGAATCCCGCGAAGGCGCGCGCGGATTCTACGACATCATCGTGCCACGCCCTTCGTTTCACACCCATGCGGTGGACTGGTATCTTGCGGTGTTGCCGCGCCTCGGCGTCCCGGTCCACAGCGATTTTGTCTGGCTGCCCGAACGGCCGGCGGCTACCGCTGCGGTCCAATCAAAGTGGCCGGCTGATTGCGCGCGGTGGATTGCACTGCAACCCGGAGCGCGATGGCTAAACAAACGCTGGCCGGCGGAACATTTCGCCGAACTGACGCGCCAATTGGGAGCGGAGTTCCCGGATGTCCGCTTTGCGATTCTCGGCAGCGCGGAGGATCAACCGCTGGGGGAAATCATCGCCCGCGCGGCCCCGGAGCGCTGCCTGAATCTGGCCGGCCGAACTTCCCTGCCGGAGATGATCGAGTGGCTGCGGCGGTGCGAGTTAATGGTGACGAATGACACCGGTCCGATGCATGTGGCCGCGGCCTTGGGCAAACCGGTGATTGCCCTGTGCGGTCCGACCGAACCGCGCCGCACCGGGCCGTATGGCCAATGGGAGCGCGTGGCGCAAACCAAGCTGCCCTGCGTTCCGTGCCTCAAGTCGCGCTGCGCCTGGCCGCAACCCATGGAATGCCTGACCGCGCTGGCCCCCCGCGAGGTTTTGGCGCGGGCGCGGCGCGAATTGGCGCGGCGCGGTTGAATACCGGGACGCGGGGGGCCGTCAACTTTTCGGCCGGATCGGGATCGTAACCGTTGCCACCGTTTTGCGGCTTGCCACCCCGCCCGGCCGACCTAAAGTAACCGGATGAAAACCTTGGCTTGTTTGCTCGTGTTTGGCCTCGCGTCACTCGCCCGCTTGGGCGCCCAGGTGTCCGTGGAGGTCGTATTGGAGCAGGAGCATTTTCTTTCCGGCGAGAACCTGACTGCCGCCGTGCGTATCACCAATCGCTCCGGGCAAACATTGCACCTGGGCGACGAACCCGACTGGCTGACGTTTGCTCTGGAGACACGGGATGGAATGGGAATCGTGGCGAAGAACAGCGAACCTTCGGTCTTGGGCCCGTTCACGCTGGAAACCACCAAGGTCGCCACTCGTCGGGTTGAATTGGTGCCCCACTTTGACATCACCCGCGCCGGGCGCTACTCCCTCACCGCCTCGGTGCGGATCAAAGAGTGGGACCAGACTTTGACGACCAAGCCAAAGCACTTTGACATCATCAACGCCGCAAAACTGTGGTCGCAGGATTTCGGTGTCCCCGCCCAAGGCACAACGAACCGGGCTCCGGAAGTACGCAATTACACCCTGGAACAGGCCAACTATCTGCGCAATCAACTCCGGCTTTACTTCCGGCTGACCGCCGCTGACGGGGCCCGGGTAATCAAGGTATTCTCGCTCGGTCCGATGGTTTCATTTGGCATTCCGGATCATCAGATTGACCAGGCAAGCAATCTCCACGTTCTCTACCAAAATGGTGCGCACTCGTTCAGCTACACGGTGATCAATCCTGACGGTGAGGTTATCACCCGCCAAACCCACGATTACGCCGGTACGCGCCCAAAATTACAGCTAGGTGAAAACGGGCAACTGCTGGTGGTCGGCGGGGTGCGCCGGCGAACACCGGACGATGTCCCCGAGCCGGGGAAGTCGGAGGAGCCAGTGCCGCCGAAATAACTTTGAGCATGACGCCCGCCGCCGATGATTGATGGTTGTCGGTTTGGCGCCGCGGGTGCCGGAAACCGATGACGGTGGCAGTTGATGCAGTCAGGTGGCATGGAAGGCTGGGGTAGTTTGCCGCAGCCACTGGAGTTCTTCGCGGACGGCGAAGACCCGGGCCAGTTGTGCTTCCAGCCGGAAACCCTCGATCAACCGGAGTCATCTCGCCCGCGCCCAGTCACCAGCCCGTGCGGTCGGAATCCAACGGTCAATCCCCTGATCAGCAGGAATCCAAGAGGCTGGCTAGTCCTTCAACTCCGCCAGATTTCGCACCCGCGATTGCATTCCCTTCACGATCGGCAGGGCGCGTTGCAACGCACTTTGCTCCGTCTGGCCCGTAAACGACTTCATCGTCACGCGCACGGCGGCAATCGGTTCGCCATTGCGATCGCGCAACGGCTGGACCACGGCCACGGTATCCCTGCCTTTCCCGTAAAAGATCTTACCACCGGCAATCGCCTGTTTTTCCGCGTCGCCTCCCGCCGCGCCGACTTCTTTTGCGTCCTTGCTGGCTGCCACGCGCGGTTCCCCGTTCTCGTCGCACAGATAAATCTTCAGCCCAACGAGCCGCGGGTTCTTGGCCACGGTGTCCCGCACGAGAACCTGCGCGAGGGTCTCGCGCGGTATGTAAGTGATTTTTGTGTCGGTGAAATAGCTGATGGCATCGGACTTCGTCCAAAAACCAATCTTGCCCGCCGCAAAGCTGGTGTCCGTCAACGTCGGGATCGCCTCCTGCCCATTTAGCCACGCGTGGATCCGGTTGCCCTGACACTCGATCTTCAACTCGTGCCACACGCCCCGGGGCACCGGCAGTTCCGGCCCAAGGGGCGCGCTGCGCAGGCCGGCGACCATCTTGTAAAACCGCACGTTGTTGCCCAGGCCACTGGCCCGGATAACGTAGAAGTTTTTCTCGTCCTGCAGCCGAAAGACAATGCCGGCCATCTGTTCCACCACTCCGTCCACCAGCTTGAACTTAGTCGTCAAGGTGAAATCGGTGAACGGCTCCCGGTCGTAGAGCAGGATGGGGAAATGCTCGTCCGTCACCTCGATGCTGAACTGGCCGAGGACCGACCGTTGCGTCATCGTGGGCGTTTTTTCATTGAGTGCCGGCAGCGCCGATGGAAATTCATCGGTGATCACGCGCCAATCGCCTGGTTTGCCCTTGCCGGCGACGAGGTTGGTAAAGCCCGGCGGGATTTGCCTTGCGGGGACGGCGCTGAAATCAAAAGCCAGCTCCGCCGCGGTGGCTGAACCGAGGAACGCGAGCCACAACCAAAGAATACGACTCAACATGCCGCTCAGCCTGACCAAAAAACCGCCGAGCGACAAGCAAATGCCGCCCGACGGCGTGAATCGCCTCGCGCTATTTCCAGATCATGTCCGCCACCGTGCGGTTCGCCGGGATGAACGGCAACACGTGTTCGGTGTACGGCGTCACGACATCGAGCACGTACGGCGTCTTGGCGTCGAGCATCCGCTGGATGGCGGGTTTGAGGTCGCGCCGGTACAGCACCCGCTCGCACGGCACGTTGAAGCTGTTGCACACGCGCACGTAGTCGGGATAAATCTGCGCGCGATCGTCGGGGTTGCCGAGGTAGGTGTGACCCCGGTTGCCGGCGTAGAAGTTGTCTTCCCACTGCACCACCATGCCAAGATGCTGGTTGTTCAGGATGATCGCCTTCGCCGCAATCTTCTCGACATGCGCGGTGGCCAGTTCCTGGATGTTCATCAGGAACGAACCGTCGCCATCAATATCCACGACTTCCTTGTCCGGATGCGCCACCTTCACGCCGAGCGCGGCGGGATAGCCAAAACCCATGGAACCCAGGCCGGCACTGGTGATAAATTGGCGCGGATATTTGTATTTGTACCATTGTCCGGCCCACATCTGATGCTGTCCCACCCCGGTGGTGATATAGGCTTCGCCCTTGGTTAATTCGTAAAGGGCTTCGATGACCATCTGTTGCAGGATGACCTGGTCTTCCTGGCCTTTGAGATGGTCCTTCATATGATCACTGTTGGCGATCTCTGCGGTGACGGCGTAGGCGAAGGGCGCTTTCTTTTTCCACTCCGCGATTTGTTCGTGCCACGGCGTGTGTTTCTTGTTGATCGGACGCTTGGCCAGCATGGCGTTGAGCCGCGTGAGCGTGTCCTTGATGTCGCCCACCACCGCCAGATTGGCGTGGCGGTTCTTGTTTAGCTCCGACGCGTCAATGTCCACATGCACAATCGTGCCGTGTTTGCAAAACTCCTCGAACTTGCCGGTCACGCGGTCATCAAAGCGCACGCCGAACGCGAGCAGCAAATCCGCGCCGTCCTTGAGCTTCACCATGGGCTCGGTGGGATTCAGCCGTTGCTTGTATTCCCCATTCACCGCCCAATTCGCCGAAGCCGCGCCGTGCATCCCGAGCCAGCGCAGCGAGAGCGGGTGCGTTTCCGGAAAGCCACCCACCCCCATCAGCGTGGTGGTGACGGGAATGTTCGTCGCTTCGGCGAATTTCTTGAGTTCCGCCGCCGCGCCGCTGGTGATGATCCCGCCCCCGCAATACAGCACCGGTCGCTCGGCCTTCTCGATCAGGCCCATGATCTCATTCAGCGCCAGTTCGTCGGCGCGGAGATCCGGCTGGTTGTAGCCGCGCAAACCTTTCTTGATCTGTTCGAGCGATGGCCAGACCGGCTGCGTCTTTTGCTGTTGCACGTTCTTCGGAAAATCAATCACCACCGGTCCGGGCCGGCCGGATTGGGCGATGTAGAACGCCTCCTTCACCACGCGCGCGATGTCGTTCACGTCCGTGATGAGATACGAATGTTTCACGATCGGCAGCGTGACGCCGATGATGTCCGTCTCCTGAAACGCGCCGCGCCCGATCATGTTCTGGTTCACCTGCCCCGTAATGGCAATGAGCGGGCAGGAATCCATGTACGCGTCGGCGATGGCGGTGACCAGATTCGTCGCGCCCGGACCGCTCGTGCCCATGCAGACGCCGGCCTTGCCGGTCGCGCGGGCATAACCTTCGGCGGCAAAACTGCCGCCCTGCTCGTGGCGGGGGAGGATGGTGCGAATCTTCGACTTCGTGAGCGATTGGTGAATTTCCATGCTCGCGCCGCCCGGGTAGGCGAAAATGACTTCCACGCCTTCACGTTCCATGGCTTCGACGAGAATGTCGCGGCCGAACATGGCCGCGCCGACCTCGGCGCGCTTGGCAGTGGTTTTCTTCTTTGGGGCAGCATTTTCAGTTGTCTTGCTCATACTTTTTTTGGTTTTGGCTGGCGGCGCGGGCAACAAAAAACCCACAGCCGTTTCCAGCCGTGGGTTCTTGTCTAAAGCGTTCTTAACCTCGACAAGCGCCAACGGCGTCGCTTACAACGACGACTACTACCGTTAATACTTGTCGAATTTTTCCGAACATTGCGAGGGGAAAATAAGGGGCAGACCGCCTTTGGGTCAAGCTTTGTCAGCGCGCTTTAGCGGTCAGTGGGTAAAGTAATCCGGTTCATTTCCTGGCCGCCATTTGATATTGCAGCCGAGGCTCGGGCTTTGATTGGCCAAAACCGCCCGGCCGGCAAGCAAGGCCTCAAGCGCGGCGCGCAGGTCCTGGCCGGTCACGGGAAGCCCATTGCCGGGCCGGCTGGCGTCGAGCTGGCCGCGGTAAACGAGCCGGCGGCCCTGGTCGAATAGAAAGAAATCCGGTGTGCAGGCGGCCTGATACGCCTGGGCCACTCTTTGGGATTCATCATACAAATACGGGAAGTTGTAGCCGGCGGCATTCGCCTCCTCGGCCATCCTCGCCGGTCCATCTTCCGGATATTTCGTCGCGTCATTGGCGCTGATCCCTACGAGGCCCACCCCGCGCGGGGTATAATCCCGAGCCAGCCTTGCCAGTTCGGCCTGAACGTGTTTCACGTACGGACAATGATTGCACAGAAACATCACCACCAGCGCCCGCTGGCCGGCGAAGTCCGCAAGCGAGACAAATGTCCCCTCCGGATCCGGTAACCGGAAGCTCGGCGCGGGTGTGCCGAGCGGCAGCATGGTGGAAGCGGTTTTGGCCATGCGGAAAATCTGCGATGGCGCCGGCAACTTGTCGAGCGTTGGTTGGGCCCCTGTTGGGGCGAATCCAGGCGCCGGTTTGGAAGCTGCGATGAAACCATGTCGCCCGCCTGGGCTCAAACCCCTGTCACACGATCGAGGCCGAGCACGAGCACGGGGCGGGGCTAAACGCAATTCCCTGTTCACTCGCGCCACGACTCCCTCTACCATGCGTGGACATGGCTGACACGCTCGTCGTCAACGAAATCTATTTGAGCCTGCAGGGAGAAAGCACGTTTGCCGGGCTGCCGTGTGTCTTTGTGCGGTTGACCGCGTGCGACCTGCGCTGCTCCTACTGCGATACCGCGTATGCCTTCTCCGCGGGCAAGCAATGGGAACTCAGCGCGGTACGGTCGGAAGTGCGGCGCCTGGCGAAGCCATATTCCGATCTCAGCCAGCCGACCTCAGCCGGCCGGCTTCCCCTCGTCGAGCTCACCGGCGGCGAGCCGTTGCTGCAAAAGAACTCGCTGCCGCTCATGCAACAACTCTGCGACGAGGGGTTCACCGTGCTGCTCGAAACCAGTGGGGCGCACGACATTTCACAAATTGATCCTCGCGTGCGCCGCATCGTGGACCTGAAATGCCCCAGCAGCGGTGAGGTGGCCCGCAACCGCGTGGAGAACATTCCGCTTTTGAAAGTCACCGACGAAATCAAGTTCGTCATCGGGACGCGCGAGGACTACGAATGGGCCCGGCAACAGATTACCACGCACCAGCTCGCCGCCATCTGTCCGCTGCTTTTGTCATGGGTGCATCCATTGCAACCGGAGCAGCAGCAAAAAATGCTCAAGCCGGTTCCGCCCGGCCAGACGCCGATCACGCGCCAGCAACTCGTCGAGCGCATCATCGCCGATGCGCTGCCGGTGCGCTTCCAGGCGCAGCTCCATAAAGTCATCTGGCCGCCGGAGCAACGCGGGGTTTGACCCACGCATGACGACCCACCAAACCATCCAGTTGTTGCGGGCGTATGAGTCGCAGAACGTCCTGTTCTACGAACCGGACGGTTCCTGGCCGATAGTATGGGAGCGGGCGCGCGGCGTTCACGTCTGGGACGCGGAGGGGAAAAAATACCTCGATCTCACGGCTGCTTTCGGGGTCGCGGCGGCGGGCCATGCGAATCCGCGCATCGTTCGGGCCGGACAGCGGCAAATGGCGAAACTCCTGCACGCGATGGGGGATGTGCATCCGCACGCCCCCAAGGCCCGTCTCGCGCGGGAACTGAGCCGCATCACTTTTGAGCGCTGGCCAAATGAGTCGAAAGCCCGAAGTTCAAAGTCCGGAGTTTCGACGGGCAAAACCATCTTTTGCAATTCCGGTTTTGAAGCTGTAGAGGCGGCGCTCAAGACGGCGATCCTGGCGACGGGGCGGCGCGGAGTCATTGCCTTTGCGGGTGCGTATCACGGCCTTGGCTACGGTGCTCTCAACGCCACGCATCGCGATCATTTTCGCGGCCCATTCCGTTCCCAGCTCGGCGAGTTCGGGCATTTTGTGCCGTTTCCGACTTCCGCTGGTAAGCGAAAACGTAAAGAGCCTCATTCTGAAGACAAAAAGCGGGAGACTCGTCACCTCGTCTCCTGCCCGGAATTGGCCGCTCTCGAAGCCCGCATCCGCTCGCTCTGCCGCCGCGAGCGGATCGGGGCGATTCTCGTTGAGCCGATCCAGGCCCGCGGGGGCATCAACCTTCCGCTGCCGGAGTTTCTGCCGTTGCTCCGCCAGCTGTGCGATGAATACGGCGCGTTGCTCATTCTGGACGAGATTTACACGGGCTTTGGCCGCACTGGCAAATGGTTCGCTTGTGAACACAGTGGCGTCGTGCCCGACGTGATTTGCCTGGGCAAGGCATTGACCGGCGGCTTCCCGCTGTCGGCGTGTGTTGGGCGCGCGCAGCTGATGGACGCCGCATGGCCGGTTTCGACCGGCGAGGCGATCCACACCAGCACGTTCCTCGGCCATCCGGTTGGCTGTGCGATGGCGTTGGCCCAAATCGGTGAAATTCGCCGCCTGAAACTCTGCGAGCGCAGCGCCCGGCTCGGTGCGTTTCTCATTTCGGAACTGACCAAGTTCCCAAGTCTGAAGTCGGAAGTCATTCGCCGGGTGCGGGGGGCGGGATTGATGGTTGGACTGGAATTGCGCAACGCAGACGGCTCGCCCGCCACGGCAAAATCCTTGCAGGTGATCAAAGCGATGTTGCGGCATGGTTTCATTCTATTGCCGGAAGGCGCGCATGGAAACGTCATCAGCTTCACCCCGCCATTGACGATTACCGAAGCGCAACTCATAGGAATGGTGAGCGCCCTCCAAAAGGTTTTGCTCGGCGAATGAAACTCACTGACATGCGGGCGCTATTGAACCAGCGCGACATCCACCTGACGAAATCGCTCGGGCAGAATTTTTTGCACGATAAGCATCAACTGCAACGCATCGTCGACGCGGGCGAAGTGACGAAGCTGGACAAGGTTTTGGAGATCGGGCCGGGATTGGGCCCGCTGACAAAGCTGCTATTGGAACGCGCGGGTTATGTGCTGGCTATCGAACTGGATGCGCGGTTGGTGGCGGTGCTTAGGGAAAGATTTGGTTCAACGCTCGCCCTCACCCCGACCCTCTCCCCCGAGGAGAGGGAGAACGCGGCGAAAGCGTCAGTAAGTCCGACAGCATCGAACTCGACCCAGAGCGAGAACCAAAAACTCCCTCTCCTTGGGGAGAGGGCTGGGGTGAGGGAGGACGTCAATCCGAAATCCGAAATCCGAAATCCGAAATTGGAACTGCTGCACGCCGACGCGCTGGAATACATCCGCCGCGAGCCGCACGATTGGAGTGATTGGAAGCTGGTGGCGAACCTGCCGTACTCCGTGGCGTCGCCGATCTTGGTGGAACTGGCGCTCGCGCCGCAACGTCCGAAACAAATGACGGTGACGTTGCAATTGGAAGTCGCGCAGCGCTTGATGGCAGAGGCGGACGATGCCGATTACGGCGTGCTGACGCTGCTGTTACAACTGGATTACGAGCCGCGCGGCTGGTTCAAGATTCCGGCAGACTGCTTTTTCCCCTCACCAAATGTGGACTCGGCGTGTGTGACCCTGGTTCGCCGCAAAAAGCCATTACTGGCGGATGACCAACGAAAGTCTTTTGTGCGGATTGTAAAGCGCGCGTTTTCGCAACGGCGGAAGATGATGCTGAAGCTGCTCAAGGCGGAGTGGTCGGCGGAGAAGTTGACGCAGGCGTTTGCCCAATTGAAAATCTCGCCGCTAGAACGCGCGGAAAAGTTAAGCTTGGAGCAGTTTGTCGAATTGACCGATCTGATCTCTCCCCAACAAAAATGAACCAAGAATGCATAATGTTAGTTGTAGGCGTGCTGATTATCATCCTGTTCGTTGCCGCTCTTTGCATTTTTGTTAAATGGGCAGGAAAGAAAGAAGGATATGAGTTTAACATGGGCCGAGTCTTCTTAATGCTCTTAGGCTCGAGTTTTTGTGGTGGCCCGTTTGCGCTATTGGCTTGGTATCTCTGGCCACTTGAAAAATGGCTGGCAAAGCTAGTGTCACTCCTTTCGTTTTTTGCTTTCCTGTTTGGGCCATGGCTTCCAATTCGATTGCTCGGTTGGAACCTCCCATTCTCTAAAATTCGAAAATAGTATGTCCGAAGAATTTTTTGATGTGGTTAACGAACGCGACGAAGTGATTGGCCGGGCCCCGCGGCGGGAAGTCCATGCGCGCGATCTTCTGCATCGGGCGATTCATGTGCTGGTGTTCAATGCGCGGGGCGAGGTTTTCCTCCAGAAGCGCTCGCTGACCAAGGACACCGCGCCGGGCTTATGGGATTCGTCCACGTCCGGCCATGTGGATGCCGGCGAAGATTACGACACTTGCGCGGTGCGGGAGTTACGCGAGGAGATCGGGTTGGTGGTTACGGTCGGCCCGGAGCGAGTCATGCGGATTGTGGCGTGCGCGGAAACCGGGTGGGAGTTTGTCTGGGTCTATCGCTGCGCGAGCGAAGGCCCGTTCACGTTGCATCCAGAGGAGATCGAACGCGGGGATTGGTTTGCGCCGCAGCGGATTTCCCGCTGGATGGCGGAGCAACCGGGAGAATTTGCCAGCTCGTTCCAATTGATTTGGAAGCGGTATGTCAATGCCAAGGGGCGGAAGGCGGCAAAAGAATTCTGAATCGGGGCTTGACGCCCCACGCCACGCCGCATAAACAGGTTGCACAATTTAACTGGAGAAAAATCATGTCTGAAAAATCAATCGAACAACGCGTCAAGGACATCATCGTCGAGCAGCTCGGTGTGAAGCCCGATCAAGTCACCCCGGAAGCCAAATTTATCGAGGATCTGGGCGCCGATTCGCTCGACACCGTCGAGTTGGTCATGGCCCTCGAAGAAGAATTCGGCAACGAAATCCCCGACGAACAGGCCGAAAAGCTCCAGAGTGTTGGCGACGTCATCAAGTTCGTCGAAGACCAGCAGAAATAAGCGTGCCGGGCCGGATTTCGGGGCAGTGTCGGCTGGTGGCAGCTTGAGCTGCCCCGCTTGATTTTATGGCGAGCAATTGGCAGGAGCGCAGGGTGGTCGTCACCGGACTGGGGGTGGTCACACCGCTGGGGAATGATGTCGCCACGTTTTGGCGGCGGCTGATCGCCGGCGAGTGCGGCATTGACCGCATCACCCGGTTTGACCCCACTGGCTACGAAACGCAGATTGCGGCCGAGGTAAAGGACCTCGATTTGACGCCCGCCTTCCCGTCGCCCAAGGAAATCCGCCGGACCGATCGCTTCTCGCAATTTGGGGTCTATGCCGGGTGGCAGGCGCTGCAGGATTGCGGTGCGGAGCTCGACATATTAAACCGGGACGAAATCGGCGTCATCCTTGGCTCCGGCATTGGCGGACTCGAAACCACCACCGCGCAGGTCAAAGTCCTGTTGGAGCGCGGGCCGGGGCGGCTCTCGCCGTTCATGATCCCAATGCTCATCGGCAACATGGCGAGCGGCTTGTTCTCGATGTACAACCAACTGCGCGGTCCCAATTTTGCCACCTGTTCCGCCTGCGCCACCGCCAACCACGCCATCGGCGAAGCCTGGCGCACCATCAAGATGGGCGAGGCGGTGATGATGTTTGCCGGTGGTTGCGAAGCCACGATTGTCCCCATCGGCATCGGCGGCTTTTGCTCGATGCGCGCCATGAGCACCCGCAACGACGACCCAAAGCGATCCTCGCGTCCCTTTGACAAGCAGCGCGACGGTTTCGTCATGGGTGAAGGCGCGGGCGTGCTGGTCCTGGAGGAATTGACGCACGCGAAGCAGCGCGGCGCAAAAATCTATTGCGAGATCGTCGGCTACGGCAACACCGCGGATGCGCACCATCTCACGGCGCCCGCGCCGGACGGCGCCGGGGCCGCCCGCTGCATGAAAGTGGCGCTGCGTACCGGGGGCCTGAACCCAACGGATATTTCCTATATCAACGCCCACGGCACCTCCACGCCGCAGGGAGATGCCTGCGAAACCCTGGCCATCAAGACGGTGTTCGGCGACTACGCGCGAAAGGTGGCCGTCAGCTCCACCAAGGGGGCCACCGGCCACATGCTCGGGGCGGCGGGCGCGGTGGAAATGACTGCCTGCGTCCTTGCCCTCCAGCACGGCATCGTTCCCCCTACCATTAACTACGAATATCCCGACCCGGAGTGCGACCTGGACTATGTGCCGAACACGGCGCGCGAAATGCCCGTGAACGCCATCGTGAACAATTCGTTCGGTTTCGGCGGCCACAATTCCACCATCGCGGCGAAGAAATTTGTGGGGTAGCGGTCGGGGCGGTTGGGCCGGGTAGCTGGTGCTTTGCAATCGCGGGCTGGCGACGAATGAACTTTCTCCCCCTCATCGAATCCAAGCGCGACGGTCAACCGCTCACCGTCGCCCAGATTGGTGAATTTGTGTCCGGTGTCGTTTCCGGCGATTTGCCCGATTACCAAGTCGCCGCCTTTCTGATGGCCGTCTTCTTTCGCGG
>JADLHS010000072.1 GCA_020848635.1 Limisphaerales bacterium | reverse complement strand
ATCCTGGTGGCGTTGGCCGGCGCCTACTGGTTGGTCCAGCGGCTGTGATCTCAATCGGAGTGCCCAGCACTGCTTGGCACTCCAATCGCCTAACGCGCCTGGCGGACGCGGACAGTGTATTTCTTCGCGAGCGCATTCGCCGATGTAAACTTCACCTGCTCGGTTGCGTTCTCGGTCAGGATCACGGCTTGGAACGGCGCTTCGTCGCCGGTTACCACGCCCGCCGCGTCCTTGAAGACGCAATCAGCCTGCACCTCGAGTCGCCGGTTTTCGCGATTGCGCAACCCCACGACGACTTCGAGGCGACCGTCTTCCAGAGTCCGCTGGAGGTAGGTCGCCAGGGTCACGGAGTACCGCACACCCGGATCCAGCAGGATGAGGCGTTCGGTATCTTCGTAGGCCGGGGTCTTGGACTTCTGCGGCAGATACGGACCTTTGTCGTAGGTGCTCGAACAACCAACGGCGATCAACGCCGCCGCGCCGAAGGTGAGGATGGAATATTTCATAATTTTTGTGGGGTCGTAGAAGTGTCGCTGACGAAAACAACTTTGTCACGGTCTGGAGCGATGTTGACGGTCAGGTTTTTCGTCAACTTGGCGTCCGCCCGACCGGCGGCGTCGAGGAATTCCACCGTCACGCTGTGTTCACCGGGCGGCAAGCGCACGGCGGCAAAGCTGATAAACTGTGGCAGGTTATCCCAGGTACGGGTGTCGGCCTCCGGCGTGGTGGCGGCGGAAATCCCCTTGCTGATCAACCCGGCGAGCGCGATGCCGAGACCGACGGTTTGCGTCGTGCGGTTATTACTCACGGCCGCGGTGGTGAGACCGCCGATCAAGGCCACGTCACCCGCCGTGCTGGTGGCCGACTTGAACGCAGCCTTGTTGCCGAGCACATGATCCATGACGCGACCACCCCGCGTCGTGGCCTGGAAATTCACATCGTCGCAGGGTGCGACCGCCAGATCGATCGTTCCGGTCTTGATCCGGGCGGAAACGAGCGGCGATGGGCGCGTGCGAATCCGTAATTCCTCGCCATATTCGCCCGTGGCGTATTTGAGCGGACCCGGACCGAACTCGACAATGAACAGCACATTCGCCTTTAGGTTGTAGTCCGGCAGATTGATGTTTTTGCCGTTGGCTCGGGCGCGCTTCAACGCGTCCGCGCCGTCGTTGCCGAGCTTCGTGCTGGCGAGCCCGTCGAGGTATTCCGGCAACACCCAATCGCCGGCGTATTCTGCCTGCTCGGCGTCGCTGTCTTCGAACTCGGCACTGCGAAAACAAGCGCGGGCGTTGTCCGGCTCACCGTCCATCCAGTAAATCACGCCGCGATAAAAATAGGCCATGGCGCGTTCGTAGGGCTCGCCGAGGAAGGTCTTACGCGCTTCCTTGCTGAAATAACCGCGCGCCTTCCGCGCTTCGGCGTCTTTGCCGTAAATGCCCTGCAAGGTGAGCAGCGCGTCATCGAGCAGCGGCTTGGCGACATCGAACTGGCCCTGGCGCATGGCGGCGGCGGCGGTGCGGTATTGCCAGAGGACTTTGTCCTTGGGCGGACCTTCGGCGATCATGTTCGGCCCGTCCACGAGGATGTTGCCGGTGAGCGGGACCTGATGTTTCGGCGTGGTGGCGCAGCCGGCCAACGAGACAAGGACGATTAGCACCCCCGTTTTCCAGAGGGATCTCATTCCAAACTGAAGGTGGGTGTGCCGATGCGCAATGCGGAGTTATGCTGCGGATGATTTGTGGATTGCGCGCCGACCCCTCTCTTCCAGAGCAGCAATGCCCCCGCGAAAAGAGCCAACTCGTACCCGCCCGGCTCTGGAATAGGTGAGGGCGAAAAGGTTATGTCATCAAAGGAAGTCCACCCGCCAAACAAGCGAAGCTCCCTTAATTGCCCTGCGGAGGACGAGATGTCTCCACCCCACATCTCTCCATAGTTGGCCGTGCTCCCCAAATGATAGAGTTGGACTGCAACTCCGTCCAAGCGGACCAACCCCGCGCCCGCGCCTGGCACGTTAGGTTGGTTGGTCAGGAGTTTAATGGATTTAGCGTAGGCCGGGATTGTTCCGATCTGGGCTATTGATGCGGGAGTCCAGTTAGGCGACGGGGGGTATCCATACCCGCCGGAAATTGTCACCATGTAATTCCCCTGCATTGCATACGGCGTGGCGAGAACAATGAATGGATTGTAAGTGAATGAGATAGGGAGGCCGTTTGGTATCGCGCTTGTCGCTTGCTGGTTGCCGAGATATCCAGTCCATCCGGGAAAGGCAGCATCGAAGTGAACCGCACCGTTGATATCTCCGGGGATCGGAATTAGCTGTGCCGCCTCAAAATTCAAGTTTTGAAACGTTCCCTGAGCGTAGGCGCAAGACAGGGCAGCAAGTCCCAGGGCGCAACTCAGAGCAATTTGAAGGCATTTCTTCATACATGTTGCTGTTGGACGCGGTCGAACCTGTTACGAAGGCGGTGTCCGTTATTTATCTATACGCCGCGTCCTCCAGCCCCTGCTTTTTGATTTCCGCCGAGTCTTCCCAAATGATGGCGCTGGTGCGGGCGTCAATCAGTTGAAATGCATACAGGATGTAATCGCTCGTGCCCTTCGAGGTGCGCGTGGACAAGCCTTGCAGCGAACCGGTCAAAAAGTAATTCGCGCCCAGGAATTCCTGCTTCGCCGGATCGCTGGTCGCCGTCACCGCGCCTTCGCGTTTGAGGTTGCGCTCCTTTTCCAGCGCCGCCATGCGGTCGCGCGCCAGGAACGTCACCTTACCTGCCGACTTCGAGTTGAGCTGCGTGCGGATGCGGGTGAGGAAGATGTCCTTGTTGAGCGGGAAACGCGTCTGGTTGTCCACGGGGTCGAGCACGATGATGGGCGGCGTGGGGGCGTTGGCAATCTGCGGAATGCCCAGGATGCTGCGCGACATCTTGTCGGTCACAGCCACGAGATCCTGCGATTCGACCCCCGTGCCGGCGACGAAGCCCTGTTCGTCAGCGTTCATGCGTGTGACGCCAATGCCCGAAGGATTCTTGACGCCGCTGGAGGCACAACCCGCAACAAGTGCGGCTAGGGAGAAGGGAAGTATCAGTTTGGTGATGGTTTTCATGTTGTAATGGTCGGATTGGAAATAAAATCAACCGCCGATCGCCGCAGATGAACACAGATGGCGAATGGAAACAAGCCCGCCGTGAGGTTTTGATCATCTGCGTCCATCGGTTGGTTTGAGGGCCTTATCAAAACGTCGGGGCATCCGGCACACGCGGCGCGTCGGCAATCTGTGGGCGCGCCGTCCAGTGATAGGTCGAAGTGGCACACGGTTGCGACGTGATCTGTGCGGCTAACTCTTGCGGCTGCGGTCTTGCTTCCTGAGTTGCCGATGCCGTCGTAGGTTGGGTTGAGGTTTGGACCGCAACAACCTCCTTTTCCTGCTGCTTCGCCGCAATTTGAGCCACACTACCCAGGACCAAGCCAGCCGCCGCGCCAATGGCCGCGCCTTTGCCCGCCTGATCGCTGCCCGCCCCAATCAACGCCCCGGAAGCCGCCCCCAGCAATGTCCCGCCGACGGCGTAATTCGGACGATTGGGCCGGTAATAATAGCCCGGCGCAGTGTAGGCATTCGGCGCGTAATAGGTGTAGGTTGACCCGTAGCCATAGCCCGACACGGCCATTGGCGCGGACGCGTAAATCACGGGTTGCTCGGCGTAAACGGCGCGTTGATTTGCCTCTCCGATGAGCGCGCCCGCCAGCAGCCCGATGCCCGCGCCAATGGCCGCGCCCTGGCCGGAAAATGAATTATAGTAGCCGCAGCCGTGGGAATAACTGCCACCCCCCGCAACCCCGCCAATCAACGCCCCCATGGCCGCACCGGAAAAGGCTTCCGGACTGAACAATTGCGCCCGCGCGGGAAGCAGCGCGGCACTCATCAGACAAGTAAAAAGCAGCTTTTTCATAATGCCAATGGTTTCGACGACCAAAGACGGTCTTTATTCGCTGAGGCAGGTTACCACGGAAGGGGCGTGACGCAAATCCTTGCCATGTCCCCGATTTGGAAGTTACGGACCGCTTCGCGGATGCGCTGCGGTCTGGTTGTAGTCCTGGTCATTGCCCCCAATCCGGCACTTCGCGCGCGACGAGGATTGGGTTTGCTTCACAACCTGCGGGCCAGTTCAATGTTGCGCCATGATGGCTAAACGTGTCATTCCCTGCCTTGACGTTCACGACGGCAAAGTCACCCGCGGCGTCCAGTTCGGCGTCGCTGAGAAGGGCGGCTTGCGCAACGTAGGCGATCCCGTCGAACTTGCGCTGCGCTACAACGAACAAGGCGCGGACGAAATGGTGTTCTTCGACATCACCGCCACCGCGCACGGCCGGGGCACCATGGTGGACGTGATTGAGCGCGCGGCGGATCAATGCTTCATGCCCCTCACCGTCGGCGGCGGCATCAAGTCCGTGGACGACATGTACACGATGCTGCGCGCGGGCGCGGACAAGACCAGCATCAACTCCAGCGCCCTCGCCAATCCCGAACTCATCCGGCAGGGCGCGGAAAAATTCGGCAGCCAGTGCATCGTCGTTTCGATTGACGCCAAGCGCGTCGCGCCGGACAAATGGGAAGTCTTCTCGCATGGCGGCCGCAAATCCACCGGCCTCGATGCCGTGGAATGGGCCAAACGCGCCGTGTCACTCGGCGCGGGCGAAATCGTTTTGAACTCGATTGACGCCGACGGCACGAAGGCGGGATTCGATCTCGTCATCACGCGCCGCATCAGCGAATCCGTGGGCGTGCCCGTGGTGGCCAGCGGCGGCGCGGGCAGTTTGGAGCACATGGCCGAAGTGTTGCTCGCCGGCAAAGCCGACGCCGTCCTCGCCGCGAGCATTTTCCACTTCGGCACCTACACCGTCGGCGACGTGAAACAGTTTTTGGCGGAGCAGAACATTCCCGTGCGCCTTTGAACTCATGGACGCAAGCAAAATCAAATCCGCGCTGGCCGATATCACTGCCGAGCAAGACCCGACCATCAAGAGTTTGAAGATGGCCTCGCTATGCAGCGCGCTTTGGTTGGAGCGCGGTGTGGAACTCGTCGTGGTCGGAGGCTCTGCCATAGAGATTCTGACGGAAGGCGCGTATGCCTCTGGTGATCTCGATATGTGCCACATCAACAAGGCCACGTTACCGATCCGTGAACGGCAGGAAATCATGGGCTTGCTCGGCGCGAAGGGCGGCCCGCGCAACTGGCAGGTCGCCGGGATGTTCGTGGACATGCTGGGGCCGGCGGAAAGTTTTGCCCGCACGCCGTATCGCCGCGTGCAAGGCCCTTTTGGCGAGGTGCAGGTGATGAAGGCGGAAGATTTGCTGGTCGAACGCGTGTTGATTTCGGTGTATCCGGGGGAGAATTTGACGGCGCGTGATTGTGCGCGTGAACTGGCAGTCGTGGCTTTGGCCGGTGCGGTTCCCATGAATTGGGACGAGGTCTTGCGCGTTGCCAATCTGCCCGAATATCGTAACGTCAATGAGTGCAAAGCGCTCGTGAACGAGGTCGCTGATGAACTTAAGATCAAACGTCCCTTCGATTCCGATTGAAGGCTCGATCAGCTACGAAGACTGGCTGAAAGGGCGGCGCTATCGTCGTGAATTGAGCAAGCTCGTCGCGCCCGGAATCATCCGGCGCAAAAGCAGTTCCCGCGACCGGCGACTCAAAAAACTTTTCAAAGGTGAACGCGGTTTGCCATTCACCCCGACCGAGAAACTCTAACGGTCTAACGGTTCGAACTTCGTTGGCGATGTGAAACAGTTTTCGGCGAAGCAGAAAATTCCGGTGAAGTTGTAAAATGGAAACACGCTCGACGGAAGCCTGCACCGAATTGACATCGCATCCGACGGTTCGGGATTTGCATCGCTTGACGATTCCACTGATTGCAGACGAAACCCAAACAAAAGCTTTAACGGCCGCTGATTCGTACAGCCTTGACGTTTTTGATGATCGCAGTGTCGCAATTGCTAACTGAGTTGCACAAGTTTTACAGCAAATGGCTTTCGATTTTATCAAGCAACGGTGTAACCGAAAACCCCACGAACTGAATTTGCTGAAATGGCCATCCAAGACGCCTTTCACGAGGCACACGGCGAACTTGTGTTCTCATATTCCATGGCGATGAATTCTAACCGACTGATTTCGGCTTTGAGCCAAAACGTGGTTTTCATTCGCCGAGTTTCTGATACGACTTGCGAACTTTCCACGGTTTCAATCACGAAGGATGACGAGCTGATCCAATTTACTTTCCAAATGAAACTGCCTTGCATTTCTGATTTATGAACTCCCTCACCCAAACTCGCTGGCTGCCCATCGCATTGTTATCCTGCTCGAATATCTTCATGACCTTCGCGTGGTATGGGCACTTGAAATTCAAAAGCAAACCGCTCGTGCTGGTGATCCTCGCCAGCTGGGGGATTGCGTTCTTTGAATATGTCCTGATGGTGCCGGCAAATCGCTGGGGTAACTCGTTCTATTCGGCCACCCAACTCAAGATCATCCAGGAGGTCATCACCCTCACCGTCTTCGCCGGATTTGCAATTCTTTATCTTGGCGAGCGCATCCGGTGGAATCACCTCGCGGCGTTCGCATGCATCCTCGCGGCGGTGGCGTTCACCTTCCTGCCCAAAGAATGAACCACCGAGACGCCGAGACGCCGAGACGTGGAGTTGAAAAGAATCAGTGAATGGGTATTCTTTGCGCCACCGCGCCACTGCGGTGAAAAACTATGAGCTTCTACGACAAACTGAAATTTGACGCGAACGGATTGATCCCCGCAATCGTCCAGGAACAAAAGAGCGGCCGGGTGGTCATGATGGCGTGGATGAACCGCGCATCGCTCGAAAGCACCATCGCCACCGGCAAGACGCATTTCTGGAGCCGCTCGCGCCAGAAATTCTGGATGAAAGGCGAGGAAAGCGGCAACACGCAGACCGTGAAGGATGTCGCCTTTGATTGCGACGGCGACTGTCTCCTCATCCAGGTGGATCAAAACGGCCCGGCGTGTCACGAGGGTTACCAGTCGTGCTTCTTCCGCTCCATCGAAGGCCAGGGCGAGACATTCAAGACCACCGAGGCGCAGTTGCTGACCCCGGAACAGATGTACAAGAAGAAATAACGGTAGGGACGCCGCGCTGCGGCGTCCGGTCGGCGCAGCGCACCGACCCTACCCCGCTTTCATGGACGATTCCGTTCCCTTTGCCAGCCGCGAGTATTTTATCATGCTCGCGATTCTGGCGTTTTCCCGCGGCGCGGATTTTCTCAGTACCTGGGTGGCCACACCGCATCTTGTCCTGGAGGGCAATCCCATCGCCAAATGGCTCGGTTGGAAATGGGGCGCGGTGGTGAATGGGGTTGTGGTCACGTCGCTGGCGCTGTGGCCGCTGTCGGCCATCGTTGTCGGCACAGCCAGCGTGCTGGTGGCGGCCCGGAACTTTCAATCCGCGTGGCTCATGCGCTCGATGGGCGAGGCGGCGTATCGCGATTGGTATGTTGACCGCGTCTCCGAAGCGCGTATCACGCTTTATCTGGGCTGTCTCGCCGGCAACACCCTGCTGACCGCAGGCGTGGGTACGGCGCTCGTCGCGTTCAGCACCACCCGCGACCGCGTTTTGGTCGTGCCCACAGGCATCGGCATGGGCATCATCGCTTATGCCACGGCGGTGCTGACCTTCACGCTGCTTTCCGTCTGGCGGAGCCGACGGAGGCGTCGCTATGATGCCGGGAGACATTGACATGATCGCACCATCACTGGATGAATTCTTGAAGTTGGCGGGACAGGGCAACCTGATTCCCGTCACCGCCCGCATTCTCGCCGACATCGAAACGCCGCTGTCGGCTTATCGCAAAATCCGTGGGCAGGGCGAATCCTTCCTGTTCGAATCCGTGGAAGGCGGCGAACATCTTGGTCGTTACTCGTTCGTCGGCTGCAATCCTCGTACGGTCATCAAACAGACCGGCAATCGCGTCGAGGTGATCGAGAGTGGGAAGAACGTGGAGATATTTGAGGTTTCACCTGAAGCTGGCAGGGATGTGCTGGCGCGTGTCCAGGCCGACCCGCCGGTCGGCCCGACCGTTCGTGACGGCCTCGAAGTCGTCGAGCGCGTGATGAAGAAGTATCGCCCCGTCACGCTCCCTGGATTGCCGCGTTTCACCGGTGGCGCGGTGGGTTTCATCGGTTACGAATTCATCCACGACGTCGAACCGGTCGTCCCGCGCGCGACACACGACGAACTCGGCACGCCCACGATGTATTTCATCGTCGCAGATCAATTGCTCGTGTTCGATCGCGTGGCGCAAACCATCACCGTGCTCGTTAACGCTGCGATTGACGAAGCCGCCAGTCCGACTGACGCCTACGAAAGCGCCGTGGAAGAAATCGAGCGCCTGCTCTCATTGCTCGAACAGCCGAGCGAACACCATCCCGTCAGCGTGCCCGGCGAAGTGCCGTCGCTTCCCTTCACGTCCAACATGGCGAAGGAAAAATTCCTCGCTGCCGTCACCGAGTCCAAGAAATACATCACTGCTGGCGACATCATCCAGGTCGTCGGCTCGCAACGTTTCAGTGTCAGCACCAAAGCGTCGCCCGTGGACGTTTACCGCGCCGCGCGTTCGGTGAATCCCTCGCCCTACATGTTCCTGCTAGAACTGGACGGCTTTTCGCTCGTCGGCGCATCGCCGGAGATTCACGTGCGCTGTGAGGACAACAAAGTGGAGATTCGCCCCATCGCGGGCACGCGTCGCCGCGGCAAGACGGCGGACGAGGATGCCGCGTTGGAAAAGGAACTCCTCGCCGACCCGAAAGAACGCGCCGAACACGTCATGCTCGTGGACCTTGCGCGCAATGACATCGGCCGCGTGTGCGATTTCGGCAGCGTGCAAGTCAAAGACCTGATGATCATCGAGCGTTACAGCCACGTCATGCACATCGTGTCGAGCGTGGAAGGCAAGTTGTCCGCCGACAAAACCAACTACGATCTGATGCGCGCCACCTTCCCGGCGGGCACGGTGAGCGGCGCGCCGAAGATTCGCGCCATGCAGATCATCGCCGACCTCGAAGGCACGACGCGCGGGCCGTATGGCGGTTGCGTGGGTTACTTCAGCTTCAACGGCAATCTCGACACCTGCATCACCATCCGCACCGCGTTGCTCAAGGACGGCAAAGCCTACGTGCAAGCCGGCGGTGGCTGGGTGAACGACTCCGAACCCGAAGCGGAATTTCAGGAAACGGTGAACAAGAGCAAAGCCATGCTCAAAGCCGTGGCGCTGGCGGAGACGTTTGCGACGACAAAATAAATCTCACGGCGCTCGAAGGCGGAAGTAGCGTTGCGGTTCGTTTGGATTGATGCTGTTCGTGAACGAGAACTGTCCCTCCGCACCGAACTGGTTCGTCACGAGGCTTTGCCAGTTGGCGACGGGCGTGATCACGTTCGTCGCGGTCAAGACTGCATAGTTCGCTCCGGCGGTGCCGTTGGTGCCGGTGAAGATCAAGCTGGTGCCACTGACACTGATGCTGGTGAACTTCGGCTGCAGCAGGGCGATGACTTCAATGGAGCCGTCCACGGAGAGGTTGTTCCTCCAAGCGAGGCCGGGCGGGAGCGGCGGAAGGTTGAGCGTGGTGAATGCGCCGAGATACGGCGTGCCCGTGAAAAGCAAGAAGCGGTCACCTGCGGAAAGGAGGTCCGTGCTGATGTCGGTCACGTTGAGCGTGCCGTTGTAGAAGATGGCCCCGGACGCGTTCACTACATCGCTGGTCCGGATGCCGCCGCTCTTGTCGATTTGCAGGTTGACCGTGCCCTGCAGGATCACGCTCCCATTCACGTCGAGGTTGCCGATGGGCGCGCCGGGGACGAGCTGTCCGCCGGGGGCAACAGTCAAGGCGCCTTCGATCAGGCCGGTGCCGATCAGGGAGCCGTTGGTGGCGATGGTGAGATTGTTCGCAAAGGTGTGCGTGCCGCCGAGCATTTGGTAGGTGGCCTGGCCGGTCCCGCCGCCGATGATACAGACACGTCCATTCGCGACCGTGGTGCTGCGTGAACGGAATGTGCCACCGAACATTTCGAACTGTCCGCGCGTGTTGGTGACGAGGAGCCGCTTCACATCCACGAGACCGGCGTCAATCCGGTTGGTGCCGCCGCGCACGTCGAGCGCGGTGCCGGGCACGAGCACGCGCAACGTGCCACCGGTGACGCGCAGGAGATTGTTGGTTGAAGCCGTTGGGAACGCACCGATAATGACGTCCTGGCCAGCAGCGACGACGCCACTGGAAATGATCAGTTGGTTAAAAGGCGAATTGTCTCCCACCAGCAAATCGCTTGTGACGACGTTGTCACTCAAACCCGCGCGCGCTTCCCACACCGCCGGCACGCCGCCGGGGCCACCCACGACGAACGGAAGGGCGTTATTGATGACGGCCCCGCGCGTGACGAGCGTGCCGCCGTTAAGCTCGAACAAGCCTCCCGAGGTTTGGATAGCAAGGCGCCAACCCAAAAGTGAGTTAGCTCCGGAAGGCGACCCAAATCGACCCGCGATGTAGAGAGACCAGACGCCATTCGGGCTGATACCGTTGAAGGACGACAAGTTGGTCGAATACGGGCCTGCGGGCGCAGGGAGAGGCATGATATCGGGCGAGCCGATTCCATAATCACTGGGGCGGTAAGTTCCTGAACTGAAATTAGTCGAATCGGGAAGCAGCGACGCAGCGGCATCATCAAAGGTTAAACTCACGTTGCTGATTCCCGGGAAAAAGCCGCCCGCGTCGGACATGAGCATCACCTTTTGGCCGGCCGGGCTGACGAGCAGAATATCGAAAGCATCGGGGTTCAAGCAGGTGAGACCTTCCAGCTTCACGGTCATCTTGGTGATATTGCCGATACCCGACGAGAGCGAGATGGTCGAAGGATAGGGAGTGGCCGGTCCAGCGTCGGTAATGTAATTCGAACTTAAATTCCCGGCCGAGATGGAGGCGATCCCCGGGTTGGTCAACACCAGCCTGTCCACATCCACCAAACCAGCATTGACTACGTTGGTGCCGCGGCGCACGTCCAGGACGCCGGTGCCGTCGGCGCTGACTGCGCGCAGCGTGCCGCCATTCACCGTGACGCGATTGTTCGCCGAGACGCTGTTGAGGCCGACAAACAAGTTGCTGCTCGCCACGGTCGCGCCGTTGCTGGCGATCAGCACGTTGCCGCTCCCGTTTTCGCCCACCACCAAGTTCGCGTGATTGTTCCAGGTCGAACCGGCGTCCGCGACGAGGATTGTGTTGCCATTCGCGGAGGGACCAATGCTGCTACTGGCCGTGAGCAGCCTGCCGCCGCCGGTCACCTCCACCCGGTTGTTGGCCGATAAGCTGGTGAGTCCAACCTGGATGTTGGTCGCGGAGACCAAGCCACCGTTACTGATCATCAGCCGGTTGTCCGAACCATCGAATCCCACGGTCAGCATATTTCGGTTGCTCCACACCGAACCGGCCCCGGTTACCACGGCAAGATTGTTGTCTGAGATCGAGAAATATCCGATGTGGGCGATGCCGTTGACCACCCTGCCGCCGTTGCTCACCACCAATTGGTTTCGGTTGTCCTGATAGCCAAGGAGGAGCGCGCCGCCATTGGTCCAGAGCGAACCCGCGCCGGTCACCACCGCCACGTTGTTGCTTGAGCCGGGATCGTGACCCAGAAAGCCGTCCTCTGCATCCGCTACTACCGCGCCGTTAGTGACGATCAACTGATTTCCTGCGCCTGAGAAGCCCACGATCAAGTTCAAACGATTGCTCAAAGTGGAGCCTACGCCGCTGATCACCGTCAGATTGCTGGCGCCAAAAAGGCCAACATAGGTGTTACTGCTCACCACCCGCCCGCCGTCACGCACTTCCATCCGGTTGCCGGGGACACCCTCGCCCACATACAATTCAAACTGGTTGCTCCATAACGAACCCGCGCCAGTCACGACCGCCACATTGCCGGTGGCCCCACTGGACACACCCAGCCGCCCGTTGTTGCCTGCGGTCACGGCAGCACCGTTGCTCACCACCAGCCGGTTGTTGACTGAGTTTAACCCCACCGCCAGATCAAACCGGCTGCTCCAGACCGAACCGGTCCCAGTCACAAGGGCCTCGCTGCCGTCACTGAAAACGCCAGCCCCGACCCGACCGTTGTCGTCGCCGACCACCCCCCCGGCTTCAATGACCAACCGGTTGTATCGTTCATTCACGCCCACGTTCAGGTCCAAATGATTCGTCCAGACCGAGCCGTTGCCGGTCACCACCACCAGATTGTTGCTGCTCCCCGCGTTCCCCCCAATGTTGCCGATCCGGCTGATCACTGCCGCGCCGTTGCTGACAATCAATTGGTTGTCCCGCGCGGAAACGCCCACCGTCAGGTCAAGGCGGTTGCTCCAGAGCGAACCACTGCCAGTGATGAGCGCGAAGTTGTTGCTGCTGGACGCGCTGTTGCCGAGGATGCCGCTGTTGTTGTTCAGGAACGCGCCACCGCTCACCACCAGACGGTTTCCCGCGCCGCTACTGCCTACGGACAAATCGCCACCCATCTGCCAGCGGGCGGTGGCATTGAGCAACTGAACCTCGTTCGACTTCGCCGTGGCGTTGCGCCCGATGACGCCGTGGACGGAATTGGTAAGTAGCGCGTTGTTCGCCAGCGTGAGCCGCGTGAACGATCCATTCGTGCCCACAGTGAGTGTGCCGGTAATGTTGTTGGTGACGTTGGCCAGCGTGTTTGTGGCGCCATCATTGACGAGTTGCGCGTGGAGAGTGCCGATGTCGAGAGCGGCTGCGGAAACCAGACTCAAAACAACTTTGATATGAGGATTGACTTTGGATTTCATAAGCCAGTCTGACTGCCTGCTTTCTAGCACAACCTTACCGAACCGGGAAAGGATTTTTGCTTTGTAAGTCACCCTCGCGAATTTGGAGCTTCAGCGTGTGCGGCTCCAGCCAACTGCTCGTCCGCAGCCTCGCCCCCAAGCCGGCGGCTGGGTGAACGACTCCGAACCGGAAGCCGAATTTCAGGAAACGGTGAACCAGAGCAAAGCCATACTCAAAGTCGTGGCCCTGGCGGAGACGTTTGCAAAAACAAAGAGCTAAGGTTTGAACAAGCGATAGAACTTGGTCGGCTCGGTCGCGGGCACGGTGATGGGATTGGTTGCACCACTGGGGGAATTCGTCCAGTTGGCCGGCGCGAGCGACCACGTCTCCTGCAATACAAAGCCGGGCATAGCAGGCGTCCACGAAATGGTTGCCTGGCCGGCGGGAGCGGCGGCGACGTGGAGGGTTGGCCCCGGAGTTACGGAAGCGTCGCCCAGAAAGCGGGCCAGGACGAAACGCCCGTCCGAGGTGACCGGAAAGAAGGCGCTCCCCGCTACCACGATCTTGCCGTCAGTCTGGAACGCCAAAGCGGCGGCCGAATCCTGCGCCGGGCCAAGGGCTGTCTGGACTCGACCACTGTTGCCAAAGGTGCTGTCAGGGCTGCCGTTGGTGTCATAACGGAACAACCCCGTGTCGTTGTCCACGTATCCGGCCATCAGAATTTTGCCGTCAGGTTGCAGGGCGACGGCTGTTGCACCCGCGCCGGCGGAGAACACCATTCCGTCCGTGTCAAAGCTCAGGTCCAGCGCGCCGTTGGTTTGATAGCGAGCGGCCAGCAGCCAGCCATCGAATTCAAAGGAGGCACTGCCAGCCACGACGATGCGGCCATCCGCTTGGATGGCAACGCCCTCACCGTAGGCATTCGTGATGCCCAGTGACGTCGAAACCACGCCGCTCACGCCGAAGTTGCCGTCCAAAGTGCCGTTGGTCTGGAAGCGCGCCAGCGCGATCTGACTGACGTTGCTCGCAAATGCGTATCCTGCAATCATGATTTTGCCGTCCGGCTGCATCGCGATAGCACTGGGATGCGCAGCCTCCCGGCCGGAGAATTCAGCCTCGGCCCAACCGTTCCCGCTGAAGGCGGTGTCCGGCGTGCCGTTGGTCAGCAGCCGCAACGCCGCAAAAACGCTTTGGCTCAGGTTGAAGTCATAGCCGTATGCAGCCACGACGATGCGACCATCGGGTTGGATGGCGACGGCTTCCCCGCTGTCGTCGAAACCCAAATCGTGAGCGGCAATGCCCCCGGTGCCGAAGCTGGAATCCAAAACCCCATTGGTCTGATAACGCGCGACCACCACGTCGTAACTCATATTGGTGGCGAAATACACCTGGCCGACGACGACGAGTTTTCCGTCCGGCTGCAAAGCGGCATCGGCGATGTTGAAGTAGTCATCCTCAGCGAGCATGGTTATGACCACGCCGCCCATGCCGAAAGCGGCATCGAGAACTCCGTTGGTCAGATAGCGAACCAGCGCGATGCGACTGTCGGATTCACCAACGGCAATGGTCTTGCCGTCCGGCTGGACGAGCACGGCTTTGGCTGAGTCAAAGCCGAAGTTGTTAGTGCTGACCTTGGTGTCTAGTTTGCCGTCAGTGTCGAACGAAGTATCGAGATCACCCGCCGCGGCAAAGGCGCTCACCGCACCGGCAAGGAGGCCCAGTGAAAGGATTGAAATCTGAAGTCGGGTTGACATGGCTTGGAGATGTTGGGCTTGATTTGAATGTTGTGGTAGCGCTGAGTTGCTAGAAGAAAGGCACATGTTGTTCATCATTTCAAGTGCGAACTGGTCGCGCGCCATGCAGATCATCTCGGAAATGGAGGACACGACGCGCGAGCCGTATGGCGGTGGCGTGGGTTACTCCGGCTTTCTGGTGGGGCGAGCGCCCCCCCGTGAGCCGGCTCGTCAGTAGCCTCGCCCCACCAAGCCGGCGGCAGCTGGGTGAACGACTCCGAACCCGAAGCGGAATTCCAGGAAACGGCGAACAAGAGCAAGGCTATGCTCAAAGCCGTGGCGCTGGCGGAGACGTTTGCAAAGGAATAGTCAGCGCACTCCGGGGTAGGATTCTCTGTTCACGACTCATCAGGCTTGGGGCGAGCCACCACGGCTCTCCGGGTACCACGCCCAGCTTATTAACCACGGCCCTCAACTCAAAGAACCCTGGACTTTGCGGTATTCCCAGATGCGTCGTGCGCGCCACCAGTTCCAAAAATCAATTTACAGCGCCGGGCATTTGGCTAGCCTAGGCAACGATTAGTTGACCAACACATTACCCTAAAAGAACATGAGCACAAATTCCCCCCACGCCTGGAGATTCTTCTGCGCCGGTGGTTTCAACCAAGTAAAACTTGAAACCGGGGCCGACCTGATGAACCTCGACCAGCTCGATCAGAAGCTCTGGGTCGCCTTGGCCTGCCCCACGACGGGCTTGGAATTCGATCCCAAGACCGCCGCATTGATAGACACCGACAAAGATGGTCGCATGCGGGCCCCTGAGATCATCGCCGCCACCAAATGGGCCGGTTCGATGCTCAAAAACCCGAGCGATCTGGTAAAGGGGGACGACTCCCTGCCGCTCTCCGCCATCAACGATTCCATTCCCGAAGGCAAACAACTGCTCGCCTCCGCCAAGCAAATTCTTGTGAACCTCGGCAAGGCGGACGCCACGGCCATCTCCCTGGCCGACGCCTCGGATGCAAATAAGATCTTCATCAACACCACTCTCAATGGGGACGGCATCATCATCGCCGAATCCGCCAGCGATGAAGCCACCAAGGCCGTCATCAACGACATTGCCGCCTGCCTGGGCACGGTGGCGGACCGTTCGGGCAAGCCCGGGATTGACCAGGCCAAAGCCGACGCGTTCTTTACCGAGGTCCTGGCGTTCAGCGATTGGAACAAGAAAGCGGAAGCGGAAGCCGCGAACATCCTGCCCGCCGGTGACGCCACCGCGGCCGCCGCCGCCGCGGTAAGGGCGATCAAGACGAAGGTGGACGATTTCTTTGGCCGTTGTCGGCTCGCGGCCTTTGACCCGCGCACGGTTGCGTTGCTGAACCGCAAGGAAGAGGAATACGTCGCCATTGCCGCCAAGGACATGAGCATCAGCGCCACCGAAGTTGCGGGCTTTCCGCTCGCCCAGGTTGCGGCTGGCAAGGCGTTACCGCTCAAGAGCGGGATTAATCCCGCGCATGCGGCGGCGGTCGCCGCCTTGTATGCCAACGCCGTGAAGCCCTTGCTCGGGGACAAATCGGAATTAACGGAAGCGGACTGGACCGCGTTGCTGGCCAAGCTCGGTGCGTTTGAATGTTGGAACGCCGGCAAAGCCGGCGCCGCGGTCGAGAAACTTGGGCTCAAGCGCGTCCGAGAAATCCTCGGGGGCAAGGCGAAGGAAACCATCGCCGCGCTCATCGCCAAGGACAAAGCGCTCGAACCCGAGGCCACTTCAATCGCAAATGTGGAGAAGCTCTGCCGCTTCGTGCGCGACCTCTACACACTCTGCATCAACTTCGTCAACTTCCGCGACCTCTATGATGGCGGCGAGCCCGCGATCTTCCAATGCGGCACGTTGTATCTCGATCAACGCTCCTGCACCCTCTGCCTCACAGTTGAGGACGCCGGCAAACACGCCAGCATGGCGGGCTTGGCGGGCGCCTATCTCGCCTACTGCGATTGCGTGCGCCGGGGCTCCGGGGAAAAGAAGAGCATCGTGGCCATCTTCTCCCAGGGCGACGATGACAACTTGATGGTCGGGCGCAACGGCGTTTTCTACGACCGCAAAGGGCGCGACTACGACGCCACGATCACGAAAATTGTTTCGAATCCGATCAGCCTGCGACAGGCATTCTGGGCGCCCTACAAAAAGCTCGTTCGCATGATTGACGAGCAGATCGCCAAGCGCGCCGCAGCGGCGGAAGGCGACGCCACGGCGAAGCTGGCCAAGGCCGCCGAAGCGGCCGCGAACGTGGACAAGACCAAGAAGGAAGAGCCGAAAAAGGTGGATGTCGGGGCCGTTGCCGCGATGGGGGTGGCGTTCGGCGCGTTGAGCGCCGCGCTGGCCGGCATCCTCGGCCTGTTCAAAGGCATTGCCCCCTGGCAATTCCCGCTCTTCCTCATGGTGTTGATGTTGGTGATCTCCGGCCCGTCGCTGATCCTCGCCTACATGAAACTGCGCCGGCGCAACCTCGGCCCGATTCTCGACGCCAACGGTTGGGCGGTGAATGCCAAGGCAAAGGTAAACGTCCCGTTTGGCACCAGCCTCACCGGCATCGCCAAGCTCCCGCCCGGTTCGACGGTGGATGTCAGCGACCGCTATGCGGAGAAGTCGGCGGCGTGGCCGAAATTGCTGGTCATTCTGTTCGCCATCTGGTGGGTTTACGCCTTCGCCTCCGACATGGGCATCCTCTGGCGGCTGACGAAGAACTGGGAAACCCCGCTCGGCAACCCGCCGGCGGCACTGAGTAATCCCCATGCAAACAAGTCCGGCACTGCGGTCGCGGACAAAGCTTCCACCGAAACGCCCGCCGCACCGGCCGCGCCCGCGAAGTAGCATCCGCAATTCAAGCATTCCCGCCCCGCCCGGACAGCGATGTCCGGGCGGTTTTTCTTGGTGGGAAAGGCGGCTCACGGCGTTCATTTCGCACACCCCATTTCCCCCGCTGAAAACATTGACTCCCGGCGTTCACCCGCTATCCTGCACGCTCGGTTTCGGGAAAAGGATTTCCCGCCCGGAAAAACTGATTTATGGCCAAGCTGACAGTCCGCGATCTCAACACCCACGGCAAACGCGTTTTCTTGCGCGTGGACTACAACGTGCCGCTGGAAGAAAAGGACGGCGCCATGGTCATCACCGATGACACGCGCATCAAGGCCACCCTGCCCACCCTGCGTCTGCTGATTGCACAGGGGGCGAAGCTCATCCTCGCCGCCCACCTTGGCCGGCCCAAGGGCCAGCGCGAGGCTACCATGTCCCTGCGCCCGATCGCGGCGCGGCTGGCGGAGTTGCTCGGATGCAAAGTGAATTTTGTGGACGATTGTATCGGCGAAAAGGTTGAAAAGCTCGCCGGCGAACTTCCGCCGGGCGGCGTTTTGCTGCTGGAGAACGTCCGTTACTACAACGAGGAGGAAGCCAACGATCCCGTGTTCGCTGAGAAGCTGGCGAAGGTCGCGGATATTTACGTCAACGATGCCTTCGGCGCGGCGCATCGGGCGCATGCCTCGACCGAAGGCGTGGCGCGCATCGTGGCCAAGCGTGGCGGGAAGTGCGCGGCAGGCTTGTTGATGGAACTGGAATTGAAATTCCTCGGCGACGAGTTGGACCAGCCGGCGCGCCCCTTTGTTGTCATCCTCGGCGGCGCGAAAGTCTCCGACAAAATCAAAGTCATTGACCGGTTGCTCGACAAGGCGGACACCATTCTCATCGGCGGGGCAATGGCGTATACGTTCAAGCTGGCGCAGGGCTTTCAGATCGGGCAGTCCCTCGTCGAGAAGGACAAGACGGATGTGGCCCTCGCAGCGCTGGAGAAAGCGAAGCGGCGGGGCGTCCAGTTCCTATTACCGACGGACAACATCTGCGTGACCCCGGTCAAAACTGACAAGCTGAACAAAAAGGGCCGCCCGATCCTGGATTTGACCAACCCGCGCACGAATGCGGAGGCGAACATTCCTGCCAGCGAGGAAGGCGTGGACATTGGTCCGGCCACGGCGGCCAAGTTTCGCGAGGTCATCCTCGGCGCGAAGACCATTCTGTGGAACGGCCCGATGGGCATTTTCGAAGACAAACGGTTTGCGGTCGGCACCAATGCGGTGGCGCAGGCGGTGGTGGACGCCACGCAGCAGAACGGCGCGAAGAGCATCATCGGCGGCGGCGACAGCGTCAAGGCGCTCAACAAAGCCGGCATGGGGGATCGGGTGACGTTTATGAGCACCGGCGGCGGGGCGAGCTTGGAATTCCTGGAAGGCATTGCGCTCCCCGGTGTGGCGGCACTGTCGGAGAAGTAAGAACGAGAAGCCGCCGCTGCGCACCACTCCTGATTTTGCATTTTTAATTTTTAACTTTGAATTGAACCCATGAACAAAGAACGAAAACTGATCATTGCTGGTAACTGGAAGATGAACAAAACGGTCGCCGAGGCGCTCGCGCTGGTGGAAGACCTCAAACGCGACCTCGCAAACGTGAAGGAAGTGGACATCGTTGTCTGCCCGCCATACACCGCGTTGGAATCCGTGTCGAAGGCCATCCTCGACTCGAACATCAAACTCGGGGCGCAAAACATGAGCGAGAATGGCATGGGCGCCTATACTGGCGAAATTGCCGCCGGGATGCTCAAGGAGTTTTCCACGCGCTACGTCATTCTCGGCCATTCCGAGCGCCGCCAGTTTCAAAAAGAACCGAATGCGCTGATTGCAAAGAAGGCCGCCGCGGTTCACGGCGCGTCACTCAAGCCGATCGTCTGCGTGGGCGAAACGCTGGCCGAACGCGAGGGTGGCCAGATGGAAAAAGTCCTGGAAACCCAGGTCAGCGGCAGCCTCGCCGGTTTGACCAAGGAACAGATGGTCGAGACGATCGTGGCTTACGAGCCGGTTTGGGCGATCGGCACCGGCAAAACCGCCACGACGCAGCAAGCCCAGGATGCGCATGCCTTCATCCGCGCGCTGCTGGTGAAGCTGTTCGACGATACCGTGGCGAAGAAAGTTCGCATCCAATACGGCGGAAGTGTGAAGCCGACCAACGCCCGGGAATTAATGAGCCAGCCCGACGTGGATGGCGCGCTGGTCGGCGGGGCGGCTTTGGAGGCGCGAAGTTTTGCTGACATCATAAAGAATTCCATTTAACAATAACCTTATGACAATAGTGACTGTTATTCTTTCGGTTGTGCTGGTGCTGGTTTGCCTGCTGCTGATCCTGCTGGTGCTCGTTCAACTACCGAAGAAAGAAGCCGGCGCGGGTCTCGCATTCGGGGGTGGCGCGGCGGACGCGCTCTTCGGCGCCGGCGCGGGTAACCCGCTGACGAAGATAACCAAATACGCCACCGTCACGTTTTTCGTCCTGCTCCTGCTTATCACCGTAGTGCAAAACAGCACCTCGCGTAGTTCGACCAAGAGCTTTCAACAGCAAATTGAACAGCAGAACAAGCAGCTGCCGGTGGCCCAACCACCGGCAGGCACGCCTACGGCAACCCCTTCTGCCTTCGTTCCGCCGGCCTCCAACGCACTGAGCGCACCCGCTGCCGCACCAGAGGCGACGCCGGCGCCGACCAACGCGGCGAGCAAATAATCGCGGCGATGCCAATCGCAAACCGCGCCATCGGAAGAAATTCCCTGGCGCGGTTTTGCTTTCAGCCGCAGTGGTTGCACCTGTGTTTGCTGACCGCTTTCCTCGGCCTCCTGCTTTCCGGCTGTGCCCGCCATGAACCACCCGCCGACGTCACGATCATCAACGGCAACGAACCGGAATCGCTCGACCCGCACATCGTCACCGGCGTTTCCGAAATGCGCATCACCAAGGCGCTGTTTGATGGTTTGATCCGGCTTGATCCGCGAACGGCCGCCCCCGTTCCCGGACTGGCCGAACGATGGGAGATTTCGGCCGACGGACGCACCTACACCTTTCACCTGCGCACCAACGCCGTCTGGTCCACCGGCGAACCGATTACCTCCGCCGATGTTGTGTGGTCGTGGTTCCGGGCGTTGAGTCCGACGACGGCGGGCGACTATGCCGGCCAATTGTTCTGCATCCAGCGTGCGGAGGATTGGTATAACGGCAAAATCACCGACCGTTCGCAGGTGGGAATTCGGGCGCTAGACGAGCGCACTTTGCGCGTGGAATTGAATTCACCCCTGGCGTTCTTCCTCGAACTTTGCTCCTTCCCGACCCTGGCGGTCGTACCGCAACGAACCATCGAACAGTACGGCGATCGCTGGCTGCACACCAAGCCGCTGCCGACCAGCGGGGCGTTCACGCTTGGCGCGTGGCGCGTGAACGACAAGGTTCGCCTGTTGCGGAATCCCCGCTATTGGGATGCAACAAATACGGCCTCCGCCATCATTGACATTTTGCCGGTGGGGTCACCGAACACCGCGCTGAATCTGTATGAAACTGGCGCGGCGGATGTGGTGTGGGACAAGGACCTCGTTCCTGCGGAATTGATGGATGTGCTGGTGAAGCGCCCGGACTTTCACAGCTTCACCTATCTCGGCACGTACTTTTATCGCTTCAATGTCACCAAGCCACCGTTCAATGATGCGCGGGTGCGGCGGGCCTTTGCCCTCGCAACCGACAAGCCCAAGCTCATCAGCAAACTGACACGAGGCGCGGAAGTACCGGCACGCCACTTCGTGCCCGTCGGCGTAGCGAACTACGCTTCGCCGGAAGGATTGGGTTATGATCCAAACGCCGCACGCCAGTTGCTGGCCGAAGCTGGCTTCCCCGGCGGCAAAGGCTTTCCGCGCGTGACCTACACCTTTTTCTCAGCCTCGGGCGGGGCGAAGTTGCACGGCAAGGTGGCGGTCGAGCTGCAGCAGATGTGGCGGGACATCTTGGGCGTCGAGATCGAGCTGCGGCAGATCGAGCGGAAGGTCTTTTTCAGCGCGCAATCCAAGCTCGATTACGAAATCTCCACGTCGAGCTGGATTGGCGATTACAACGACGCGAACACATTCCTGGATTTGTTCATGAGTACCAGCGGCAACAATCGCACCGGCTGGAAGAACGAACGCTACGACGCGCTCATCCGCGAAGCGAATCAGCTGACCGACCTGAAAAAGCGCGCCGGGCTTTTCCGTCAGGCGGAAACCATCCTCATCGCTGAGGAAGCGCCCATCGTTCCGCTCTATTTCTATGCCGGGTTCAATTACTATGACGGCGGCAAGATCAAAGGAATTTGGCAGAACATGCTGGATGAACACCCAATGCAGTACATCTTTAAGGTGAAGCCGCAGAAAGCATTGGTGAAGGAATGAGTAGCGAATCTCCAACCACAGAAGCAGCGCCCCAACGCCGATGGCTAAACCGTTGGTTGTTCGCGTCAATTGTCACTGCCGTTGCTTGTGGTGTTTACATTCGGACTCATCCACTTGTTTTCAACGAGTCGTTTTTCAGTCATGCGCATTGTATGCCGCAGGCTTTGGGCGCGCTCAACCAGTATGCCGTAGAGCATTTTGGGAAATTTCCGACGCACACAAACGGTTACGGTGACGCTTTGCTACTTTTGGTCCCAGAATACACCCCGTGGTCGATCCTCACCGGTCCGGGCTATGATGCGGCTGCGGATAAGCAGTGGAAACAAATCGCTGCAAACGTGCCCGAGTCCGAGTGTGGTCGAGATTACGTGCAAGGGCTGACAACGTCCAAAAATCCTGAAATTGCAATGCTGTTCGACAAAATTCCAACCCCAGGAGGGGATCACTGTCACTTGCTCACACGACTGTGGACTCCGCTCAAGCGCGAGGTCGGCTTTGTACGGGGGGACTTTCGCGCTGTGCGTGAGAGCAAATGGCCAGAGTTCGCAAAGAACCAAATCGAGCTTCTGGTGAAGGATGGATTCGATCGGGCGGCTGCGGAAGCACTATACGCAGAGAAAGGGAAAGTTCCCTGATGTACTTCTTGAAGCGGATTGCCTCCCTGATACCGCTGCTGCTGGTCATCAGCTTCCTGGCCTTCGCGCTGGTGCGGTTGACGCCGGGCAGTCCGTTTGACCGCGAACGCAAACCCGCTTCACCGGAAATCGAAAGAGCCATCCAAACCAAGTATCACCTCGATGAACCATTCCTGAAACAATACGTCCGTTATCTCGGCGGCCTGGTGCAGGGGGATTTCGGACCTTCGCTCAAGTATCGCAATCACACCGTCACGGACATCATCAAGCAAGCGTTGCCGGTTTCCATGATGCTCGGCCTGATCGCCTTCGGCTTCGCGATGGGTGTGGGGTTGCCGCTGGGTTTCATTACCGCCGCGCGGCGCGGGGGTTGGCCGGACTACGCCGGCAGCTTCTTTGCGATCCTGATGGTGTGCGTGCCCGCCTTGGTCATGGCCCCGGTGCTCATCATGGTTTTGGGGATCAAGTGGCGGTTGCTGCCCGTTGCCCAATGGATTTCGCCGTGGCACCTCGTTCTGCCGGTGGCCGCGCTGGGATTGTTTTTCTCCGGCCGCATCGCCCGGCTGATGCGGGAAGGGATGTTGAACACGATGAAATCCGAATACATCACCACGGCCCGCGCGAAGGGATTGTCAGAAAATGCCGTGCTGTTCAAACACGGCTTCCGCCTGGCAGTGTTGCCGGTGGTGTCCTACGCCGGCCCTTTGCTCGCCGATTTGCTGACCGGCGCGTTTGTCATCGAGGCGATCTTTCAAATTCCCGGACTGGGCACCCACTTTGTGAACAGCTCGTTGAACTCGGATTACACAATGACCGTCGGCCTGGCATTGCTTTATGCCGCGCTATTGGTAGGGATGAATCTGTTGGTGGACTTTGCCTACACGCTGCTCGATCCGCGGGTGAAGTATGAATAAACAAACGTTTCAGCACGGTAGGGTCGTCGCGCTGCGACGACCACGCCCGCGTTCTAGCGGGCGAAACGAATTCTGTTGGGCGCGCGTTTCGCACGCAGGGTTGCGCCGTTGCACGCGGCGCTGGACGGCGCAGCGCGCCGTCCCTACCTCACACGCATGACTGCCAGCCTCACCCCCAATCAGCGCGCCTGGCGACGGTTCCGCCAGAATCGCCCCGCCGTCATCAGTGCATGGTTTCTGGGATTCCTGATGCTCGTGGTGGTCGCCTGGCCAGTATGCCTGAAACTAGGCAGTGCGGAATTTGCCAGCCGCCACAACCCTGACCGTATCACCGAGAATCAATTTCAACCGCCGAGCGCAGCCAATTGGTGCGGCACGGATATTCACGGCCGCGATGTGTTTTCCCGGATTTTTTACGGCGCCCAGATTTCTTTGCTCGTCGGCGTGGTTGGCGCCAGCGTGAGTTTGGTGATCGGCGTCTTGTGGGGCGCCATCGCCGGCTACATCGGCGGTCGGGTGGACAGCGCGATGATGCGCTTCGTGGATGTCCTCTATTCGCTGCCCTCGATCATTTTCGTTATCGTGCTCATCACTTCGCTGGAAGGATGGCTGAAAAACTGGCTCAATGCGATGGGTTCTCCGACCCTTGCCAAATCCGCCCGCCTGATCTTCCTCTTCGTGGGGTTGGGTGCGGTATCGTGGCTGACAATGGCGCGCATCGTTCGCGGGCAGGTGTTGTCGCTCCGTTCGCGGCAGTTCGTGGACGCCAGCCGGGTCCTCGGCGCGGGCCCGATCTGGATTCTGCGCCAGCACATTATTCCGAACGTACTGGGGGTCGTCATCGTCTATCTAACCCTCACCGTCCCGGCGATCATTCTCTATGAAAGTTTCCTCAGCTACCTCGGCCTCGGCATTCAGCCGCCGATGGCCAGTTGGGGTTTGCTCATCAACGAAGGAGCGGAGCAACTCAATCCCATCCGTATCTACTGGTGGCTGATCTTTTTCCCCGGCGCCGTGCTGGTAACGACGTTGCTCGCGCTCAATTTTCTCGGCGACGGCCTGCGGGATGCATGGGACGTGCGCAGCGGGACTTGAAACTGGTACGCAGTGGGTGTTGGAATTGGCGCGTCGGTTTCGCACCGCTCTGAATTACAACCATCATTTTACACTGAACGGGTCCACCGGAACACCATGCGGCGGCAAAATAAGTGCCGAGGATTAGCTCCTTTCCACCGCGCCCGGCGAGCCGCCGGAATCTGACTGACGCTTCCAAGTAGATTGCGATGGGGCCGGATTTTCTGGGCTTGGCGAATCCCCCATCCGGCCGATTGCCGGCACGGAGGTGGAAGCTGATTTCAGAAAACTAGGCCGACTCCTCGGCCTCGAAGGTCATGGCTACCTGACCTATCTGCACTTGTTGGCCAGGCTGAAGCTGGATTTCGGTCACCGGTGCGAGGTTAACAAACGTGCCGTTGGTGGAGCCGAGGTCTTTGAGGAAGATGCCCGCCTCGCTTACAGTGATTTCACAGTGAGCGCCGGAGACGGACTCGTGATTGAGGGTGAAATCATTCTCCTCATCGCGCCCGACACGATTGGTGCCCGGCTTGAGTTGGATTGTCCAAGCCTGCGGGGTCCCCGGATTGACCAAAAGGCGGTAACTCATTTGCATGGCTCTAATTCACTGACGGACAGAGTTTTTACGCGGATGCCGGATCGTTGTCCACGAAAAAATCTTCGGGCTGCGGAAGAGAGTCAACCCCGATCGCGCCCAAAACCAACACTGGAATATCCACAGCATTGGATCGTCGGGCCGGCACCGAGCACGGCACCGCTCGCTTCTGTTTCACGGCACCAGCCAGGCACGGAAAAACTTCTGCGCTTCCCGTAACAGCCCCGGATCACTGTAAAGCACCGCGCCGCTGAGATTGGTTACCGTCAATACCGGATTCCAATCCAGCAGGTTCGTGGAGGCTTCGATTACATAGTAATCGCCGGGCGTGCCCGTGAGCGTCATTTGTGGCTGGCCGTTGGTGGCCGCCAGACTCCAGCTCAGAAGCGGGCGCAACCGGAGGCGGAGCTGCGCCGGGGCACTGGTTACGGTGCCCAGCGAGTTGGTCACCACCACCTGATAATCTCCAGCTTGGCCGGGCTGGGCGCTGGTAACCAAGTGAGTCCGCTTGTTCGCGCCAGGCAGGTTGGTCCCGCGCAACTGCCACTGATACGCAAGCGGGGAAGAACCGGCGGCTTCCACGCTAAACCGGGCGGTATTTCCAGCAATGACCGTTTGGCTCTGCGGTTGGGCAGTAATGAACGGCGGCGCATTGACCGTGAGCACGGCATTGGCGCTGGCAACCGTACCGGCCGCATTGCTGACCACCACAGAGTAGTTGCCCGCGTTAGTGGCCTGCAGATTTGATCGGGCGTAGCTGTTCGCCGTGGCACCCGGAATGTTCGCGCCGTTGAAACGCCATTGATACGCCAGCGGCGCGGTGCCTGTGGCCGCGACATCGAAGCTGACATCGTCGCCGAGACTCACGGTTTGGCTCAAAGGCTGGGTCGCAATCCCGGGCGGAGTGATCCCGCTGGAATACGCATTGAAATTAATTCCGGCCGCGTTGGGCCCGACGCTCACCGGGTTGGTGAAATCCGAGCCGGTAAAGGAATAGCCTTCCAGACTGGCGCTTACGGTGTAGCTGCCGGCCGGCAAACCCGTGATGGTGTAAGTGCCGTCGCTGTCCGTCCATGCCATGCGGGTGCTGGATACAGAAACGCGCACGCCCGGAAGCGGACCACTGCTGGTTTGCACCTGACCGGCGATCCGATAAGTGGTGGGCGAACCGACGCGAACAATCACCGACTGGCTGCCGACCCCGCCTTTCATGTCGCTGACTTCGCAGCGCACGACATACTCGCCGGCGGCCGCCCAACTCTTCGCGGCCCCCGGCCCGTTCGTGCCGAAGTTTCCGTCGCCGAAACTCCAGAAATAGGCCAGAGCGTCGCCGTCGCCATCCGCAGCGAGGGCGCTAAACGTCAACGTGACGCCGGTTCCGACATTCGTCTCGCTCGCCGCGAGATTTACGGTCGGCACCTGATTTTCCGGGAATGCGCCAAGGTTTACCACCAAGTCGAGGGATTCGGGTGTGGTGCCGCCTTTGCCGATGGGGGTAAGGTGGATATTGGAAACCTTGTCCGAAAAAGTGCGACCGATGACGATGGGCGAATCGGTCTTGCCGTCCGTCGTGCCGGGGGTGGTGTCGAGCAACTGGCTTTTTTGGTTGCCGTTTTGCGCCCAGCGGAGGCCGCCACCACTCATCAGCCATTTGTTGCTCGTGAACTTCTGGCGAAATTCAACCCAGTAGTTCGTGCTGCTGTTCTTGACGATCTTAAGCCCGCGCAGGCCGGTCGAACTCGGATTGTCATGCGCATAGATGCGGTATGTGCCGTTGCTGGTGGCGGTGATGACTTCGCTGGCAGTGAGCCAGTTGAGGTAATTCTTGTAGCGGGCATTGAAGTGGTTGTTCCCGGCGCTGGCCGCGCCCATGGTGTCGAAGCTGTCGCCATATTCCGTGCTGGTGCCCGAACCGATGACACTCGCGCCGCCGGTGTCCCAAGAACTGGCGTGGTTGAGCCCATAATTATGGCCGAGTTCATGCCCGGCCACGCCCGTGCTGAAGTTATTCCGCAGCCAGGTACCGGCGGCACCGACATAGCCGAGGCCAGCCCAACTCCACCCGGGGACGGCCCCAAAGCAGATGACATCCAGGTCGTAGTTGCCCAGCACGTACCCGGCGGTAACGGCGGCACTGCGCGCGGCGGTGCGGAGTTGATTGTAGTAATTGTTCGTTCCGTAATAGGCTGACGGTTGCGGCATGCGAAACACGGGCGTGAAGTCCGACCCGAGGCTGTTGGAGATAAAGCCCGCCCGACCATACGACATTTCGGTGTAGAAAGTGTTGAGGTTGTTGATGAGGCTCACGGCGCCGCTATCGGTCAAGTTCACCCCGACGAGATCGGGAAAATCCACGCGAATGATGAGCAGTTTCTTTTGCCCCTCGGTCCAGGCAGTCGCCTCGGGATCGTTGCTTTCGCCGGTGGGCGGTCCGCCTTCCGCCGCCACGATCCGTTCGTTTTCCTCGATCGCATGCTGTGGTTGACAGAAGAAAAGCGTCTGCCCGCCGACATCCGCTACCACGGGCTGTTGGTTAACCGCGGCCGGCCGGCTGGACACCGAGCAAAGGGCTTCCCCGCTGTTCGCCCGCACGCCGTCGGCTTCTTCGGGTTCGAGAATCCGAAGCGGGTTTTCGTTCACGGCGAAGAAATTGTCCACGGCAATGCCGTTGAGCGGGATGCCGGCCCGCGTGGGTTCACCCAGTCTCCGCCCATAGACAAAGGCGTCAAACTCGCGGCCCGCCAGTTCCGCCTTGCGAAACGTGGGGACGACGTCTCCTTCCCTGCCCGGCTCGGCCAGCGCCCCGAGGACAGCAAGCCGACCCTGGCCCGACATGCGTTCTTCAAGCAACGCAGCGACCTCGGCCGGCAACGCTCGGCGCACAGCTTGAGGGACGGTTAGTTCAAGGGCGCGTTCGGGATTGGTTTGGATCAACGCTTTCAGCGCCACACGCCGAGCTCCGGCGAGCGCCACGCCTTCGGTAACCATCCCCGCACGCTCCACAGCGGACGCGACCCGATAGCGTTCCGTCCAATCGTGAAAAACCGCAAAGGCTTCCTCGGCGATGGGCTGCCGCCAATGCTGGCTGGCCGTGCGGAAGAGCGCATTCGTTGGCGCACTGACCGGAGCGGAAGCGGCCCGCCTTTCCACAGCGAAACTCGGTTGGGAAGGTGGCGGGATGGCCGTGACGGCGGGAGCCGTCACCGACGCGCTTTCGGTCCTGAGATCCGAGCGGAGGATCAAACCGAGGACGGCCAGCCCCGCGAGACCGCAGGTCGCCAGAAGCGCGATACGTCTTTTCATCGGACGAACAGTTAGAGCCGCCTTTCAACCACGACGTGTCAACCGGGGAATGGGTTGCCCACAACTCGGCCAAACCCAGCTACACCTGTGCCAAGCCCTTTCGGCGGCGGAACCGAAGCGCCTGTGATTGCTAGCCCGACAAGTTTGTCTCCAGCCACCCGGGGTGAGTCCTCTAAACTCCGACCAAACCGTTGATCGCCTCCCCCCGCGCTCGGAGCGAAGACGAAGGGTTGCGCGCGTGCGCAGCGGATAACTTGCTTAGCCCCAAACGTTCAATCATGCCGCCCTTGTACCGCTCCGACGCCAGGCTTGGCAACGGATTGGGGCTCAGGATTTATCACCGCGATCACCGCGGCAACCGGTCGGAGATACTTTTGCGCTGCGGCCTGCACCTCGGCGAGCGTCACGGCTTCGAGCTTGGCATCCTCGGCGTCATTGTAGCCGAAGCCTAGGCCGTAAAGTTCGTCAAGGGCGGTGGTGGCGGCCATGCCGCCGAGGTCTTGCCGACCGATCTTGCGCTGACCGATGATCTTGGCCTTGGCACGGTACAATTCCTCCGCCGTCAGCGATTCCGCGCGGAGCAGTTCGATTTCCGCCAGGATTTCAGCTTCGACCTGCGCGGCTTTCTCCGGCTCCGTCCCGGCGTAAAATGCGAAGTAGCCCGTCGCCACGCCCAGCAAATTCTGCGCGCCAACGTAGTAGGCCAGGCCGAGTTTTTCCCGAATGCGCAGAAACAGGCGCGACCCCAGATCGCTGCACGCCTCCTGCAACAACTCCAAGGCCTGCCGATCCGCGGCCCCGAGCGTCGTGCCCGGAAAACCGATGACCACAACGGCTTGCTTTTTGTCGCGCGTTTCGGTGACACGCTTTCCGTCGGCGCCTTTGGCAGGCGGCGTCTGGAGTCCAAACGCAACTGGCTTCGCGGCTGTTTTCCAGCGCCCAAACGCTTGTTCCACGGCGGCCTTTGTCTCCGCTGTATTCACATCTCCGTAAATGGCGAGCACGCAATTGTCCGGCGTCGCGAGCTTCTGGTAAAAAGTCTGCACGTTCGGCGAGTCAAGTTTGGCCAGCGACTCCTCGGTGCCGAGCATATCCAAACCGTAGCCGGCCTCGCCAAATAGCCCTTGGCGCATCGTTTTGAATGCGCTTTTGAGCATCTCGTCCTTCTGCGCGCGGATGCCGGCCAGTTGCACCTCGCGTTCGCGCTCCAGTTGCGGCGCGGGAAAAATTGGATTCAGGATCACATCCGCCACCAGCCCCAGCCCGGTCGCAAAATCCGAACTCAGCACCTCGGCGTTCACGCCAAAACTGTTATTCCCGCCGTAGCTGTCGAGGTTGCCGCCGACTGATTCAATCTCGTTGGCAATCTGCTCCGCGTTGCGCGTTTGCGTGCCTTTGACCAGCAGCCGGGCGAGCATTTGTGTAATGCCGCTGTTGTCGGCGGTCTCGGCCAGCACGCCGCCCTGGAACACGGCGCGGAATTCCACGAATGGCAGGCGATGATCTTCCTTCACGAGCAGGCGGAGTCCGTTGGTGAGGGTAAATTTCTGGATGGCCTGCTCGCGGTTGACTTCGACGGCGGCGGACGCTTGCGGGGTGGCCCCGTTGGGAAGCAAGGCGTAGAGGGTGCGGTTCTCCGCGGTGAGATATTGGCGGGCAACGCGCTGCAAGTCGGCCGGCGTGACGCGCTTCACGGTCGCCAGGTAGCGTTGGGAAAAATTCAGATCGCCGGTGGCAAGCCAGCTTCCGCCCAGATCCTGCGCCTGGCCCTGCATGGTCTTGCGCGTCGCGAGCGTGGCACTGATGAATTGTTTCACGGCTTTTTGCCGCTCGGCTTCGGACACCAGCACGTCTTTTAACTTCTCAATTTCGGCCAGCAAGGCGGCCCGGGCTTTTTCAAACTTGTCCGCATCCACCACCGCGCTCAGGCCGAAGAGGCCGGGGTTGCCGGGGTTATACGTCCAGGCATCGGCATAATTCACCAGGCCCTGCTTCTCACGCACTTCCTGATACAGCCGTGAACTGTGGCCGCTGCCCAGCAACACGGCGAGGACATCGAGCGCCGCCACGTCGGGGTGGCGCAGGTCGGGGATGTGCCAGGCAAAATGGAGGTGACCCAGTTCGATCGCGGCTTCCTCGATAATCTCGCGCGCGGCCGTCTGGCGCGGCTCCGGCGGGAGCACCACGGAGGGGAGCGCCCGGGCTTTTGACTTGGCGTAAGCCTCGCGGATTTGCACCACCACTTCATCGGGCTTCACGTCACCAACGACGAGGAAGAAAACATTGTTGGGTGCGTATTTCTCGGTGTAGTAGGCGCGAATGTCGTCGGGTTTGAGCTCGTTGAAGATGTCCAGATAGCCGATGACGGTGAAGCGATAGGGGCTTTTGGTGTAAGCCGTCTCGAACAACCGGCGCCCGGAGCGGCGCCCGGGATCATCCTGGCCCATGTCCATTTCCCGGCGGATGACGTCGAGTTCCTTGGCGAGGTCGTCCGGCGGCAGCGCCGCGTGCTGCATGATGTCGCACAGAATATCAATCGCCACACGCGCGCCGGTGTTCGGCACGTCAATGTGATACACCGTGCGATCAAAACTTGTGTAGGCGTTCATGTAGCCGCCGGCTTCCTGCACTTCTTGATCAATGCGGCTGCCGGCGCGGGTGGTCGTGCCTTTGAACAGCATGTGCTCCAGAACATGGGACAGGCCGGCGCCGAGCCAGCGGCCTTCATGAATGCTGCCCGCCATGGCCCATGCCTGCGCCGAAACGACCGGCGCACTGTGATCTTCGCGGACGATCAGGGTGAGGCCATTCTCGAGCGTGGTGATGTTAACGCCGGGCGGGAGGGCGGGAATTTCGGCTGGTACCGGAATGGGAGAAACAGTCTTGGCGCTCATGGGTGCTGGGGAAACTCGGATAGGCGAAGGTTGCGCGGAAAGGAATCCCTTTGACGGTCAAGCTCCCGTCGGCTTGGGGATATTGGCGGTAAGGCCGGGTTTGATTTCCGGCCGGAACGGTTGCCGAAATGCGGTGTCAAAATCGTAACCATTCTGAAAATCCGCGCGGCTGTCCTTCTCGGTCTTTCCCAGCAGGCCGATCTCGACCATGTTGAAAACAATCTCCCCGAAATCCTCACACCGCCGGATGCCCCATTCCTCGAACACCGTGGGGGCCATCGGACCGAACTGCGTCAGCGCAAACGCGCGGATGCCTTCCAGCAGCTCCTGGCCGGAGACGTGACGGATTTCGTCGCGGCTTGGCTTGATGACGAGCTTTTGCGTGTAATCCAGCGCATCCTTTACGAACAGATAGGCCTCGCTCTCGTAGCGCGGATCTTTGGCCAGGATCAGGGCGAGCGTGGTCTCGAAAGTCAGTTCTTGCATATCAAGGGGCAACGGCTTGAACCATGGCCGGGGACGGATGCGCCGTGCGGTAGGTCTTCACCGCCCAGCCCATGAGCAACAGGCCTAACACGGTGCAGAGCACCAGTTGTTCCTGTTTGGTCAATAAGTTCACGGTGACACTCTAACCGTCCATGGGCCTTACCGCAACAGCGCTGATTCGATTGAGCGAAGGCGAAGAAGTTAAAAGCCTCCTACGCAGCGGTTGACACGCCTTCAAAGGTAGGAATGATTACTGGCAACGATCAGGACGCAAAGGGCTAACAGGATTCCGACATGAACTTGAAGGACTATTTTGAACAAGTTTCAACCGAATCGCCGTCGCAAGGATCGACGGGAGTGCAGAGCGATTGGTTGGATTTTTGCGAGCTCAGGCTCAGCGGGTCCAAGCTCCTTATAGTCGATGCCAATTTCGTGCCTTCGCTCGAAGATGGTCTGGCCATCGAGCTGCCGGTTGGCAGATATCTCCTTCAGGTGAAGGCCATTGACTACGGTGGCGATAAACGGGTGTCTCGTCTACGAGGTGCCCTTTCAAGTTCTACTCACACGACCGGGACGAAGCTTGGCGAAACGTGGACGGATACAGCCCTCACGGGGATTTGCGATCTGGAGCATTTCTCGAACATTTGGGGCAACGATGACGACGCGTCCTTTGAGAAGATTCGAGCCACGCTCGAAAAGGCCGATGCTTATGGAATCGCAGTCCTGGACGAGGCTCGAAATGCGGTCATGCCTTTCGCGTGCTCTGGGTTTGGTGATGGCATCTATCCGGTGTATGAACTGGTGGACATACGAAGGAGGGTCGGCTTTGAAATCGAGTTCATTGCCGAGGATGCGAGGTACCCGTTCCACTCCTCTCCCAAAGCGAAAATTCCTGACGCTTGCAGTGATGGGGAGGAGCAGCTGGCGGAAGAAGAAGGCGAGAAAGACTGGATTGCCGCGGCGGAAGCTGGAGACCAAGAGGCTCAATGGAGGCTGGCTTGTCGCTATCAGAACGGTGAGGGCCT
>JADLHS010000071.1 GCA_020848635.1 Limisphaerales bacterium | reverse complement strand
TTGGATTCTACTTTCAGGTCGAAACCTGCTGGCCCAACCAGTCCACGACGCTCGGCAACGGCAAGCCGGTGGATCAGTGGATTTATGACGAGACGCACCGCATCCTGAAGGCGTACGGTAATCACCCGTCGTTCCTGCTCATGGCCGCCGGCAACGAACCGGGCGGCAAGAACGCGAACGCCTACCTCGCCAAATACGTGGCGCACTACCAGGCGATCGATCCACGCCGGCTCTGGACCAGTGGTGCCGGCTGGCCAGAACTCCCCGAGAACCAGTTCCACGTGTCACCCGACCCGCGCGTGCAGGCCTGGGGCGAAGGTTTGCGTTCGCGCATCAACGCCCGGCCGCCGGAAACGCTCACGGATTATCGTGCCTACATTACCCAGCGCACGGTTCCGGTCATCAGCCACGAGATCGGTCAATGGTGCGTGTATCCGAACTTTGACGAGATCAAGAAATACACCGGCTACCTCAAGCCGAAGAATTTTGAAATCTTCCGCGACACGCTGGAGGCGCACCACATGGGCGATCTCGCGCGCCAGTTTCTGCTCGCGTCCGGCAAATTGCAGGTGCTGTGCTACAAGGAGGAGATCGAGTCGGCGTTGCGCACGCCGGGCATGGGTGGATTTGAGTTGCTCGACCTTCATGATTTCCCCGGCCAGGGCACAGCGCTCGTCGGCGTGCTCGATCCGTTTTGGGAGGAGAAAGGCTACGTGACGGCGAAGGAGTTCAGCCGGTTCTGCAACTCGACCGTGCCACTGGTGCGGTTGAAAAAACGGGTGTTCACCACGGATGAAAGACTGGAGGCGGATATCGAGGTGGCGCATTTCGGAGCCGAACCCCTGACAAACGCAATTGTCGTTTGGCATCTGCAGAACGATGACGCCCACTTTCCCGCCCGCGATCAATTCGCTGCCCAAACCATTCCCATTGGAAAGGGGAACTCGGTTGGGATCCTCAAGATTGATTTGAAGCAGATGCCCGCACCGGCAAGATACCGGCTGGTGGTGAATGTGGCGCAACCCTCGAAGAAGCGAGAAACGCCAGCGGGGGCCTTCGTGAACGACTGGGACCTTTGGGTCTATCCACCAACCGTGGACACAACCGTTCCTTTAGGCATCACGGTCGTCAACGAGTTAAGCGATGCGGCCGTGGCGGCGTTGAATGCGGGCGGCAAAGTCCTATTGCGCATTCCTCCCGAGCGCGTCGCGCCGGACAAGAAGCTGGGCAGGGTCGCGCTCGGCTTCTCCAGCATTTTTTGGAACACCGCCTGGACGCAGCAACAACCGCCACACACGCTGGGGATTCTTTGCGACCCCAAGCACCCGCTCTTCGCCGACTTTCCGACCGACAGCCACAGCAACTGGCAATGGTGGCATCTCATCTCCCGCGCTGGTGCGATGATCCTCGACGATTTCCCGCCCACGCTGCGGCCCACGGTGCAGGTGATTGACGACTGGGTCACCGCGCGCAAACTGGGCCTGGTGGTGGAAGGAAAACTTGGCGGCGGTAAACTACTGGTTTGCAGCGTGGACCTAGAGGGCGATCTGGCCGGCGACCCGGTGCGCCGCCAATTTCGCCATAGCCTGCTGCGCTACATGGCCGGCAACCGTTTCGCGCCGAAGCACACCGTCACGGCGGAACAGGTTCGCGGATTGATCGCCGCGCCCACGACCCTGCAACGCGTTGGCGTCCGTTCATTCAGCGCCAGTAGCGAGGAGCCGGGTTTCGAGGCGGGCCGAGCCGTGGATGGCGACGCCCAAACCTTTTGGCACACCGCCTTCACCGGCAAGCAATCCGCCCTGCCCCAAGAACTCGTCCTGCGTTTCGATCATCCCATCAACCTCGCGGGTTTCAGCGTCCTACCGCGCCAGGACGGAAATCGCAACGGCTGGATCAAAGATTATGCGTTCTACGTCAGCATGAATGACCGCGACTGGGGCGAGCCGGTCATCCGAGGCTCGTTGGCTCCGGACATCAACCTGAAGACGGTGAAGCTTGACCGACCAGTGACTGCCCGGTACGTCCGCCTGGTGGCGTTGTCCGCGTATGATCAACAAACTTTCACTTCGTTGGCGGAGTTCGATGTCATTGAAGCAGGAAAGTGACTAACGGCCGGTCGCCTGCTGGAGAGATGGAGTCTCGCGATTTTGCTGGGACGAGATCAGGTCCGGGACATTTGAACACCAGGGATTGTTGAGTTGACCGTGAAGCCATGCCATCCGCTGGCGTCCACCCCACGCTTCGGCCTTTCAGATCGCGAGCCGCAGCCATTGATCACTTCAGTCCACAGCTGCCTGAGCCGGCACCGATGCTCTAATCGCACCCGTTCAAAAATGTCTTGTCGAACTGGCAAAAGCGGCGCAATGATTGCAGCCAACAACAAAACCACCACCGACTTGCGGCAGCGGTCGCCAAAACGGTGAAGGTGTCAAACCATGAAACGACTCTCCTCCTCCAACCCGGCTGCCTTTCGGGGCGGATTCACCTTGATCGAACTGCTGGTCGTCATTGCGATCATCGCCATCCTTGCGAGCATGCTGCTCCCGGCGCTGAGCAAGGCAAAGGAACGAGCGCGATCCGCCAATTGTCTGAACAACCTGCATCAGATCAGCCTCGCTACCGTGCTTTACGGGAGTGACAACTCCGATGTCATGGTCCTGTATTACCGCAATGGACAGACCCCGCCGGGCGCCTGGTGGCCGAGCACCGACGGGATGTTGTGGCCGGATGCGCTGCGGCCATATTTTCAAACCACCAATGTCATCGCGTGCCCGTCCGTCCAAAGCGGTTTTGGCATCGGCATGAATCATCCGGACATCGGCGGCTGGCGGGAAAACCCCGAGAAGCTCACGCGGATAAAGCATCCGAGCGATACGGTGCCGTACACGGATTCCGGATTGATCGCGAACGCCACCGAGCGCAATCCGGATTTGTGGGTGGAAAAGAAGAACGCGCAGACCCTTTATTACCGCACGCCCCGCAATGACGGTTATTATACCGACGACCCCCAACGCCCGGTGAACCGGCACAACCAACGATGCAACGCCGGCTTCGCCGATGGCCATGCCGCGGCGTTGCGGGTGAGCCTGATCGGATTGCAGTACTTTCCCGGCGTGGACCCGGCTGGCCGGCCGGCGTACGGCAATCCCAAGTGGGGTTCCAGCGGTAACAACCGCTACGATCCCCGGTGGATGTGGGATCTGGAGTGAGCCAGCGACGCCCGGGCAAGTAGGCAAAGGAACGATTCCAAATGCAGACGAACAAGTTCACGCTCGCGGCGGTGTTGGCGTTGCTGGTGCTGGCGGGTTTTCTCGTCTGGCGGCAAACCGCCAAACCAAAAATCAACCTGAAACCCAGCGCCGCGGTTGGAGAGGTAATCGCCGACGAGGCCACGCGCCTGCTGGGCGGCGCCGGCGAGATCGTCCTCATCGCCCGCGCTCCGGACCCGAACGAGCCGGACGCCAATGGCGAACGCATTGCCTCATTCCAGGCCGCAATGAAACTCCGAAAATCACCGCAATTGGAGGCGGTCGAATGGCTGCCACGCCCGCCGCGCGGCACAATGGACCTGGGCGACGTGGCCGAGGAGGTATTGGTCGCGTTCGCGGACAAGCATCCCAAAGCGAATGCGTTTGTAATCTTCGCCGGCATGCCCCCGCTTTCTGCGCGGGGAATCGAAAAATTCACCGGGCGCTCCTTGAAACTGATGGCCGTCTGCGGTTACAACGCGAATCTGAAACGACTCCTCCAAGCCCGGGCCGTCAGCTTGGCGGTGGTCCCGCGCTTTGCTGACCTTCCGCCCGGAACCCCCGCGCCAAGAACCGCAACGGACTGGTTCCAACGCGAGTTCGAGTTGCTCACACCCGAAACGCTGGACCGGGCCCCATACTGATTTACTGCCGCACCTTCGTGGCGACATCCCACCCACGTTGCCCGCCGCTGCCTTACCGGACGGATGGCGTTGGAAGAGTGACATGCGGCGTGCTGACGGTCACGTCGCGCTGGTCGGTTACGGAGAGATAACAAACCAAAGGCCGCTCGACGGGAAGCCGGGCCGTGACCTTGCCATTGACCATCTCCGCCGGGATTGATTTCCAAAGCCGTTTCTGCCATTCGCCCGTGTCGCTCGTGTAGTTCAGTTCCGCTTTCGTCACCGGGACTTTGGCAACGAATGCGGTCGTCGCCACGCCATCCGTGATTTTCATCGACTTCAGTTTGGGCAGCGGTTCGCCGTGCTTGAGGACGCTGTCCACAAAGCAGTCCACTTCGGGGAAAGTCCAGATGTGCCCGTGGGGCAGACGGACCTTCAGGGACAAGGTCATCGGCCCGTTCACCGCGAAATAGGATTTTTGGTAGCTGTCCAGCGGATACGCAAAATCGTTGGAGCCGTTGAGGAAAAGGATCGGGCAATTCACCCCGCTCAGATACTTCGACGGATCAAAGTAATCCACCCACCGTTGCCGCTGGCCTTCGCTCATCTTCGCAAAGCGATCCAGCCACACGCTGTTGGCATTTAGGAACCCGCAGCCATAAACCGGCACTGCCACTTTCAGCCGATCATCCAGCCCGGCAACGATGCAGGTGAGATAGCCGCCCCAACTGATGCCGGTGACGCCAATGCGATTACGATCCACCTCCGGTTGTGCTGCCAGCAAGGAATGTCCGCGCAGCACGGCGGCCACCGCGTGGTACGTCCACATCTGGTTGGCCTCGGCCTCGGTGAAATCATGAAACTTGTTCAGATCGTCCTGCTCGGGCCCACCATCCGGCAGACGTCCATCCGAACCGTGGCCCGCCAGATCCATTGCCAACGCCACGTAACCGCGCTTCGCCCAATGCTCGGCCCACTCGCGGAACGCCTTGCCGCCACCGCCATGCACCAGCAGCATCGCCGGGAATGGACCGCTGCCGGTGGCCGGACGCGCGTAATAAGCAAAGACGCGGGTGGGCTTGCCTTGCAGAGGTTCGCCCTCGTAGTAAACCTCCGACACCAGATTGGTGCTCGGACCAAAGGCCGCCCGGGGCACCGCACGCAACACCTTGAGATCCCACGGCCCGGCGAACCGCTGGGGCTTCGTCACCGTACTGCAACTGACGAGGAAGATCAGGATCAGGACGGAAGTGAATCTTTTCATATGGTAGCCAACGTTCGGACCCGGTTTAAAGCACACAAAAGAGAGGCCGGGAAAAGCATTCCCGGCCTCCGTGATTCTTGTTCGGAAAGTGCGCCGCACCTTCCGTAGTCCCACCTTACAGCTTCCAGCGGTAGAACTTCGTCCCGCTGGCCGGAATGGTAAGCGGCGATACCGGGCTGCCACCCACATTGGTGTAGGGCCCCGTCACGACCGAAGCTTCCTGCAACGTGGTACCGGCCGGCCAGGCGATGGTAACGTTGCCACCCGTCCGACTGATCGTGATGGCGGCTGTCCCGGCTTTGCCCGCCAAGTAATGGGTCGCCACCTGGCTCGGCGTCAGCGCCGTGCTGTAAACCGCCGGCTCGTCAATCGTGCCGGCAAAGTTATTCGCCCAGCCCTGGCCGGTGCAACCAATCGCCCAGTCACCATTGCTGACCGGCACCGCACCAACCGCAGCCGCGGCACTGGCAACCTGGACGCCGTTACGATAGAGGTTCCACTTGGCGCCATCATAAGTACCAACCAGATGAATCCAGTTGGCCCCGCCCAAGTCACCACCGGGGATGGCGAAGCTCGCGCTGTAGGTGTTGCTGCCAATCTCAAAATCGTTGGTGTAAGTAATGAGGGTGGCTCCAACCACATAGTTTGCTCCGGCGCCATCAAGCCCGAGGAATACCTCTGAACTGTTCGTTACCGCGCCGGCTGGTGGCGCGACCAGGTAGTCGGTTCGCGTCGGCGGGCCGTGCGAGATGATCCGCGCCGTGTCGCCTTGCAGGGCGTCGGGTTTGACCCAAGCCTCCAAAGTAATCTGGCCGGAGATGTTCAGGCCCGAGGGGTTGTTGAGATTAGCCCACTGCTTAAGGCCATCCAGCGGGACCGCCAGGTTGGAGGGCTCGAAACCGGCATAGGTTGGAGGTTGCGGTCCGGCGACGGTGTTTGTGGTGACCACCTGGCTCGCATTGGCCAGATAGCCCACTGTGCCGCTATTGGTCGCCGGATAATAGGCTGGATCGTTGAAGCGCAGGTAAGTCTTCGGTCCCTGCCGTTGCGGCCCCGGAACGCCAGTCGGTCCCGGGAATGGCGCGGTCAGCACCAAGGTCTCGTAATTCGTGCCGTAGTTGGCGTTGGTGCCGGCTTGATAATGCGCCAGAATCTGCTCAGGAGTGAGCAAATAATTATTGTAGATCGCCAATTCGTCGATGTTGCCTTCGTATGGGTTGCTGCCCAGTCCCGATTTGGCATTGTAGGCTCCGATTCCTAAATCGGCCGGTTCCCCTCCGTCCTCGGGCGGGTTTATGTTCGCCGAATACAGAGCGGTTGTGTTGGAAGCTACCGCGACGCCATTAACATAAGCGGTAAGCACGCCCTGCCACTGATCATTACCGTTTCCGCCCACATCGCCATTTTGAATTTCAGGCTGCCAAGTGACGACCAGATGCTGCCATTGGCCAATGACGTAGTCGGTAGCCGTGATGACGTCCTGGCCGCTACCGCCATTGCCAGTAAACATACGGAACACCCAACCATGACCTTCGTTGTTGATGCCGGGTACGTCGGCATAGGAAGCGTTGGGAAAGCGTTGAAAAATAACCCACCCGGTCCGGCTGTAACCGGATACGGCCATGCGGTTATTGACCGGACACTGACCGCCCTGTTGGTCGCGCATGGGACGGAGCCAGGTCTCGAAAGTGAATGGCACGCCGGCGTTGGGATTGTTTTCGGCACTCCAGGGCAGCGTGGTGGTCGAGTTTCCATTGCGATTGTGATACGACGCGGAGCCATCGTCGGTTCGGCCCGCGAGCGCGCTGACGCCCGGGTGCACGACTTCCGCCGTGTGAGAGGCCAGGCCGGCGTTCCGCAGATCGCCCATATTGATGGCGGTGTCCGCGCTTGGGGCAATTTCATCCAGTCGCAAATAGACCGCCGGATTGTGCGATTGAATCAAGTTGGCGTAGGGAACAGTCCGCGAGGCATTGGTGCCGTTCTGGTAGTGATCCAGAATCTGGGCGGGGGTCAGTTTCGTGGAGTAGAAAGCAAACTCATCCGCGGCGCCAAACCAGGGGTTCAGCGAGCTGTTGGCGTTATTGTAATTGCCGATGGCCAGAGCGGGTTGTCCGTTCACGGCTTCCCCTGGATCGTGGTCGCCGGTGCAAGGCGCGTAACCGGGAGTCACGCCGTCGCCGCCGCCCGTCCAAATGTTCGTGTTCGCCGCCACGCCGTTGATGTAGATCGTCAACGTCGCATTGGTGACCTCCACCGGATCGTAAACGACGACCACATGCTGCCACTTGCCGACCTCGAACGGCACCAAGCTGGTAACATCCAAGCCACTGCTCCCGCCGCTACCGCGGAACATCCGGCAGTTCCAGCCGACTGGTTCACCTTCCGAATAGTCAGCATTCGGCTTGCGCTGGAAGAAGACCCAGCCTTGGCGATCCGCCCCTTGCGTATAACGGTTCGCCAGTGGCGACATCCCGCCGACGCTCTGGTCACTCGATGGATAGAGCCAGGCTTCCACGGTGAAGGGCTGCGTGTTCGGCGGGTTCAGCGCCGGGTTAAACGGAATCTCGGTTCGGGTGGTGGTGTCAAAAAAAACTGAACGATTCCCGTCGCCCACAATGGCGCCGGGAAACGGATGTACCACCCCGGACAAATCGTTCGTGGCATTTCCGGCGGCGCCCAAGCTCCCGCTGTTCTGATTGATGAGCGACCGGCTCGTGTCGTCGTTGAGCCGATAATAGGCCTTCGGTCCGTCGGCAAGGACGGTGGATTTATAGTCGGCGCGCGCCTGGGGAGTCATCAAGACGGGCAAGGCCAACAGGGTTAGCAGAGACGCATTTACGCTTCGGATTTTCATGTCGTTACTGGGTTATCTGGGTTGGTTAAATGATCACAGAATCCGTCAGCCGCTTGGATCGCAAAAGGTCCACATGTGGACATTGGCGGCCTGCTGATTTTCTGTGTTCAGCCGTGACTATGAACTTCCAATGGATTTGGTCAACCCTTTTCCCGAAAAAGCGCACCGAAATTAACCAAGCCAACTTGTCGTTTGCGAACCGGCAACCGTCCCCGCTAAAAAAACGTCGGCAGCCAAGCGCAGGCCAGTTTCCGAGCTGATACCGTTGAAGCCGGAGCGCGAAGGGATATACCAAGTCATCTTGCGCGCTGATTCCGTCAAATATCCCCGATCGCTGACGGTCGTATCACCGACTGGACTTCAACGCGCGGCGCAGGACCGGTTCGATGGCATCGGCCATTCGCACGAAACCCAGATCGGTGGGGTGCGTGCCGTCCACCGTAGCTTCCCCGTCGGTGCCGATCAGTTTGGTGGCGGGCACATAGAAGAGCTTTCGCTGCCCGGCTTTCACCAGCCGCCGGTATATCTCCCGGAGTTGCGCGTTGTCGCCAGCGTATCGTTCGCGGCGGGACTCCACGAAATCGCCCTCGGCATACTCGACATGCTCCACGAGGACGATCGGCGTAGCCGGATGGGCGGCACGAAGAATCAGGACGAAGCGCTCCAAGCGTTCGGCCACCATTGCGGGGGTCATGTTCGGCAGCGGATCGAGGACATAAACCGCCGGGTCCAGTTCCGCGAAGAACCCGGCCATCTCGGGTTCGCTGAGTGCGTTTCCGGAGAAACCCAGATTGAGGGTGGGCCGATCGAATCGCCGTCCCAGAATGGCCGGATACGCCATGCCGGGTCGCGCCGCGCAGCCGCCCTGCACAATTGAAGTCCCATAAAACACAATCGGCTTCATCCCTGGCGGTCGGGGCGGTGGCAGTTCCAAGGTTGCGCCGGTCGGGACACCGAGGCTCACCTCATCCACGCCATTGTAAAGCGGCAGGTAGAGCAGGTATTCGCGCTGCCCGGGTTTTAGCCCCTGCACCAGGACTTTTTCTTCCTTTTGCTTTTCCGGTCGGCCGTTGGCCAACCAGTGCCAACGCCCCTGCTCCTTCACATACAAATCCAATCCGCTCACGCCGGTGGCCGGCATGTGCGGCATGGCCAGATTGCCTCGCCGCAAGTTCCAGCGCGCGGCGATCGTCGTGGCATCCGTCATAAAGCGCACGCTCATCCCGGCGGAGTCATGGCTCAAATTCCAGACGTCGGAGCGCACGCGATTCTCGGCCCGGGCCGGCAACCGGTCGTAGAAATCCTTTGTGTCCATCCAGCCTTTGCCATCCACTTCCAATTGCCGTGCGTCGCTCCACGTCCAGTTCACGGCGCCAGCCGTGTGGGGCTGGGCCAAGCCCGCGGCTGGGGCAAGCAGAAGGGCGGCGGTCGTGGAAATCAAAAACCACCCGGCAATTCTAACTTCGTTGGCTTGGTTGCGTTGCATGTTCGCGCAACTGTAATCACCCAAAGCCCGGCTCACAATTCGATTTCTCCCACCGCGCCGCCCGGCCCGCCCACCGCATCCGGCTTTCCCCCGATGCGTTGACTTTCC
>JADLHS010000671.1 GCA_020848635.1 Limisphaerales bacterium | reverse complement strand
GTCTTCTCCATGTGCGGCTCGAGGAAGTTCACCGCCGCCTTCATCACCTCGGCCGACTGCAGTACCTCGGCGACGATCAGTTTGTTGTCGTTGAAAAGGCGGCCGACCTCGCTCATCCCGGCCATCAGCGGACCGTTGATGATCGAGAGCGGGTCGCTGTAGCGCTCCTCGCCGAGCGCCTGCTGCAGGTCGGCCTCGAGGCCGATCTTGCTGCCCTCGACGATCGCCCGCGCCAGGCGCTCCGCGAGCGGCAGCGCGGCACGGGCCTCGGCGCCGGCACTCCCCTTCTGCCCGCTGCGCTCGCGGAAGTGGGCAGTGAAAGCGGCGACCGCCGCCTCGCCGGCCGCTTTGTCGCCGAGCTCGAGATCGACCAGCGCCTCGGCGAGACGCCGATCGTCCTCGGGAATCTCGGCGAAGCGCGCCAGGCGCTCGGTGTTGACGATCGCCGCATCGAGGCCGGCGAGCGTCGCGCGATACAGGAAGACCGAGTTCAGCACCTCGCGGCCCGAAGCGGGAAGGCCGAAGCTCACGTTCGAGACGCCGAGGATCGTCTTGGTGAGTGGAAACTCGGCCTTGACCGCGCGCACGCCTTCGATCGTCGCCGACGCGCTCCCGAGGTAGGCCTCGTCGCCGGTGCCGCAGGGGAAGACCAGCGGATCCCACCATATGTCCTCCGGAGCGACGCCCATCTCCTCGGTGAGAATCCGGTAGCTGCGGCGGGCGACCTCCACCTTGCGCTGGACGGTGACCGCCATCCCCTGCTCGTCGATCAGACCGACGACGTAGGCCGCGCCGAAACGCCGGCCGAGAGGCACGACCTTCTCGAAACGCGCCAGGCCGTCCTCGAGATTGATCGAGTTGAGGATCGACTTGCCCTGGCACCAGGTGAGGGCGTGCTCCATCACTCTGGCATCGGTGGTGTCGATCATCAGCGGTGCCTTGACGACGCGCACGAGCTTGTCGAGCAATCGCTCGACGTCGGCGAGCTCGTCGCGGTCGGGATCCTGCAGGCAGACGTCGAGAACCTGCGCGCCGGCGCGCAACTGCGCGCGGCCGACCTCGGCGGCGGCCTCGAAGTCGCCGCTGGCGACGATCTGCTTGAAGGCCCGCGAGCCGAGGACGTTGGTGCGCTCGCCGACGAGCAGCGGCCGGTTGCTGACCTCGAGCTCGACCGCTTCGATCCCCGACACCAGCGCGCGCTGGTGATGCGGAATCGGCCGCGGCCTATGTTGACCGGCGACCTCGGCGAGCACCGCCACGTGCTTGTCGGTGGTGCCGCAGCAGCCGCCGACGAGGTTGAGCCAGCCCTCCGCCAGGAAACGTCCGAAGACTTCGCGGAAGACCTCGGGGCCTTCGCGGTACTTCCCGTCTTCGTCCGGCAGGCCGGCGTTGGGAACGCACGCGACGCGGGTGCGACAGAGCGTCGAGAGGGTGCGCAGGTGGTCTGCCATCAGCGCCGGGCCGGTGGCACAGTTCAGTCCGACGTAGAGGAGATCGGCGTGCAGCAGCGACACCGCGAGCGCCTCGGCGTCCTGGCCGGCGAGCATCGTGCCGGTCGCTTCGATGGTCACCGACACGGCCACCGGAATGCGCCAGCCGCCGGCCTCGAACGCCTGCTCGATGCCGATGAGTGCGGCCTTGATGTTGCGCGGGTCCTGGCAGGTCTCGACCAGCAGGTAGTCGGCGCCGCCGGCCATGAGGCCGAGCGCCTGGACGCGAAAGTTCTCGGGCAGCTCGTCGAAGGTGATGCCGCCCGTCACCGAGATCGCCCGCGTCGTCGGGCCCATGGCGCCGCAGACGAAGCGCATCCGCCCTGGCTGATCGAACTCGGCGCAGG
>JADLHS010000070.1 GCA_020848635.1 Limisphaerales bacterium | reverse complement strand
TGGCTGTATGCAGCCGCGCCTTGGCCATTCCCGATAGATCGGGAACTTCCGCGGCTTGGCTTCCTTGCGGGCTGGTGGCGAACACCAAGTTCAGTTGTTCTGGTTTCGTTGTTCTCATCTTCATCATCCCCTTCGCTCCCCGGGCTTTCACCCGCTTCGTCGCTACTACGAGATAATCCGCCTTCTCTGCCAACCTCATGCGGGCGTCGTTGCCTTCCCTCGGCGTTACCTTGTCACCCAGGAGCGGCAGAGATCTCTTGGGGTAAGGCGATGAACTTTCCTGCCGCCCTGCCCCCCTACAAATCAGGTTTCCCGGAATATCGGGTATCATGTTCAAAAGCACACTCATCCGCCCGACCTGCCTCACGAGGCTTCACTTTCGTTCAGGACTCCGTTTCGTCCTCCCGCTTCCTCCCCACACGGCCTCGCGGCTCATGCAGTTGGCTTCGACTCGAGGTTGCCTTTCGAAGGCCCACAAGGGTCTTTCACCCTCTAGCTCATCACCATGCCCAGCGCACCCGTCGTCGCAGCGCTCTACCAGCACAGTCCAAAACTATTTCTCACGGCAACAAACTCACAATCGCATCCGCTGCCCGCAACGCAGCGCCGGATTTTCCCAGCGATGCCACAACTCCGGCGAGCTTCGCCTTCACCACTGCCCGCCGCGATTCATCTTCCAACAATGCCAACGCAGCGCGTGAAATGTTCTCCGCTGTGGCCGCGTCTTGAACGAACTCCGGATAGATTTCTTCGCCCGCCATAAGATTTGGCATCGCGAGATACTTCACACTCACAATCTGCCGGCCGATGAAATACGTCGGCCACGAAGTTTTGTAGAACACCACCGCCGGCAGGCCAAACGCCGCGCACTCCATCGTGATCGTGCCGGACTTGGTGATGGCCAGGTCCGCTTCGGCCAGCGCCGAGGAGACATCCCCGGCTTGTAGTTCCAAACCGGACGGCAATCCGATGGACTTCACGGATTGCAGCAACGCCTCGTTGGGCAAAACCATTTTCGCCCGCAAACCCAACAGGTCGCGTCGCAGCAACTCAAACGCCCCAATCACGACCGGCAGATGCCGGCGCACTTCGTCCGCGCGGCTGCCCGCCAACAATACCACCGCTGGCGACATCTTGACATTTTGCATTTTGCATTTTGCATTTTGCATTCGCTCCACCATCGGATGTCCGACGAACTCCACGCGCAGTTTCGGTACGCGGCGCGCATACCACTCCTTCTCAAATGGGAAAATGCTCAGGAGCAAATCGCAGTTGTCCGCCAGCGTGTAGGCGCGGCTCGGACGCGAAGCCCATACCTGCGGCGAAACGAATTGCACGATCTTCGGATTCCAATTATTGAACCGGCTGCGATGGGCTCGGACGTACTGCTTGATCGCCCGACCGAAGCGCAAATTGAACCCGCCGTAATCTACGCCGATGATCACGTCGGGTTGCCGCTCAAGAGCCAGCCGGAACAACTGTTGGAATAAGCGTCGGAATTTGAAAATGTTCATGAACACATCCGAGATGCCGATGACGGAGTGTTGCGTGAGATCAAACGCCAGTTCCACACCCGCCGCGGCCATCTTGGGTCCGCCCGCGCCAAAGAATCGCGGCGCGAGTGCCGTGCGCAGCGGCTGCACATCCGCTGTGGGGTCCAACGAACCAGGAACAACTGTCCACCGTAACGCACCAACAAGCTCCGCCGCAAGCGTATCGCCGCTCGCTTCGCCTGCGATGAGCATGAAGGAGAGTGGTTTCACCCTATCGTTCTAATTCTGCCGAATAATCGTCAAGCGAACGTTGTGAACAACCAGATGGATGAACTTGGATGAAACGGGGCCAAGCTGTGACCTCGTGGTCGTCAATCATTATGTTTGGTTTCGGCAAATAAGCCAAAAAACAATCAGCGATGCCAAATTCCTGAGCCGAGCTTTTAGCATATTCAGCACCTCCTGCACTCCAGCAAAACAAGACAGCGCCTTGCGTCTTCAAATCACGGACGTGTTTAATGACACTTGGAATTGGGATCCGCTTTGATCCAGCACTTCTCACAATTGTGTCATCGACATCAACGTAAACGTAGAAATTCTTGCTCATGGCTATTTCACTTACTCTGCTGCACCTGCCGCGTGATCTCGAACGCCAAGTCCAATGCTGCTTTCGCGGATTCACCACTGACACGCGGCGTCTGCTTCTCCCGCACGCACTCGACGAAATGCTGCAACTCCAGCTTTAGCGGCTCGTCTTTGGCGATGGGTACCGGTTCGCGCACGATGCGTTTGCCAGCGAATTCGCTCACGATGGTTGAGTCCTTCGACGCGAGCAGCTTTTTCAAAAGCGAGCTTTCCTCCTCGCCGTCGCGGGCGATGCGATAGATGAAACCCTCCTGCGCCCGGTAGTCCAGCGAGATGTAGCTGGGCGTGTCGCCACCGCTGAACACGCGAATTTTCCGCATCCGATCCGGGCTGACGCGGCTCACGGTGAGATTCGCGACGCAGCCATTGGCGAAGCGCAGGCGGGCGTTGGCAATGTCTTCGGACTTGCTCAGGACCGGAATGCCGACGGCGTCCACGCTGGTCACCGGCGATTTCACGAACGCCAACACCACGTCGAGGTCGTGGATCATCAGGTCAAGCACCACGCCGATGTCGGTGCTGCGCGCGGGATAAGGCGAGAGCCGGTGGGTTTCAATAAAGCGCGGTTCCGTGACGACGGTTTCGAGATAGTGGAAAACCGGATTGAACCGTTCGACGTGGCCGACTTGCAGAACGCAATTGTGTTGCTGCGCGAGCTGAATCAGTTCGGCGGCCTGTTCCGTGTTGTCGGTCATTGGCTTTTCGACAAGGACATGCTTGCCGCGCTCCAAAAACATTTTCGCCAACTCGTAGTGCGTGACGGTGGGCGTGACGATGCTGACGGCGTCGGTGTCGTCCACAATTTCGGCGACCGAACCCAGCGCGTGGGTGTGGTGCTTGGCCGCGATGTGACGGGCCACCTCGTGATTGGTGTCGAAGACACCGACGAGATCCACCGCCCGGGCGGCCGCCAGTTGGGCGTAGAGGCGCACGTGCTCCTTGCCAAGCGAACCGGTACCGAGGACCGCGACTTTCACCTTTGATGCCATGACGCAGGTTAGGCGCCGCGGGTGCGGCTTTGAAAGGGGAAAGTGACCCGCCGGCAAGATCCACCGCGGTTAAGCGCGTCGGTAAATCGGTTTGGCCACCACCACGCCCGGCGCGCGTTTGCCGCGGGCTTCGATTTCAATGATCGTTCCCGGCTTCGCGAATTCCGGCGGCACGTAGCCCATGCCGATGCCAATACCAAGCGATGGACTTTGGGTGCCGCTCACGACTTGGCCGACCATCGCCCCATTGACCCAAATCGGATAATGCGGGCGCGGCGGTGCGGACTTCTCCGTCATCTTAAACGCCACACATTTCTTCTTCACGCCTTTGGCCTTCTGTTCCGCCAGCACCGAGCGCCCAATGAAATTGCCCTTGTCGAGGGCGACGAAGAATCCAACCCCGGCTTCGATCGGAGTGGTTTCCTCATCCAACTCGTGGCCATAGAGGGGATAGCAGACCTCCGTTCGCAAGGTATCCCGCGCCCCGAGCCCACAAGGTTTGATGCCACAGGGCTTGCCAATTTCAAGCAACGAAGCCCATACCTTCGCGATTGAATCGTCGCGTCCGATAATTTCAAATCCGTCCTCGCCAGTGTAGCCAGTGCGTGAAACCATCACGGTCGAACCGCCAAAGGGAAACCCGCCGATCTCATTTTTCTTTAAGTCCGTAATCCGCGCCACGCGCATCGCAGCGGTGGACGCGCCCGGCAAGCACTGGTCAATGAACTCTTTCACCCGCGGACCTTGCACCGCAACGGCATCGTAATTATGCGATGCATTGCTGACTTTTAGCTCCGCGCCAACGACCAAAGCCGCCTGGGCATGCAACCAGGCAATGTCGGCCTCGATCCGGGACGCATTAATGATCAGCAAATAAACATCGTTGGACAAACAATAAGCATAGAGGTCGTCAATAACGCCGCCCCGCTCGTTGCACATCAGGGTGTATTGGCCCTGACCGGGGGTGAGCTTGCGAATGTCATTGGTCAGCACGCGGTTGAGAAAGGCCACGGCACCGCCCCCGCTGACAGTAACTTCCCCCATGTGCGAAATGTCGAAGAGACCGGCGGCATTGCGCACGGCCAAGTGCTCGTCCGTGATGCTCGTGTATTGGACGGGCATTTCCCAGCCGCCAAATTCGATGAGTTTGCCGCCGAGTTTTTGATGCGCCGGGTAAAGGGATGTGCGTTTCAACATCGTTGCAGGTTGCCGGTTGCCGGCAGCAAGTTCAAGCCCGCGATGAAGCAGCCCGGAACCGGCAACCTCCGGGGCGGTTGGTTAGCCCCATTTCTCCGTCTTCATCTGCGCCTTGGGGACGTTCAAACCGTGCAAGACGAGTTCCTCGGCAAACTCCACCAGCGGATTCGGCCCGCAGGCATAGAAGATCGTGTTGGGCAGATCGTGGATCTGCTCCCGTAACCACTCGGCAGTGATGCGTCCACGATGGCCGGTCCACGCATCGTCCGGTTGCAACCGCGTGCAGGTGACCAGGAAGGTGAAGTTAGGATTCTGCGCGGCGTAGTCGAGAAACTCGCGCTGGAAAATGATGTCGTTGGTCGTCCGCACGCTATACAGGATGGTGATTTTCGTTGGGAGCTGGCGCCGGGTGGCCTCGCGCACGAAACCGCGAAACGGCGTCACCCCCGACCCACCCGCAATACAGACAAGGTGTTTCTGCGGTTCGAATATGGGCAGAAACTTTCCCGCCGGCGGCAGCACAAACAACTTGTCGCCCGGCTTGGCCCAATCCACAACCCGGGTGCCCATCTTGCCTTCGCGCTTGATGGTGACATCGTAGCTGCCCCGATCCAACGCACAGGACGAAAGCGAATAGGCCCGCTTGTAGGTCGGCATGTCCGGCCAATATACGGTGATGAATTGGCCCGTCAGAAACTCTGGCGCGTACCCGTCCGGCCACTTTAGTCGAATGGTTTTCGTGTCCGGCAACTCGGTTGTCACCGTTTCAATCAGCATTTCAATTGGTTCTCGTGCCATATGTGTTCGGAAAGTGAGTCTAGAGTAAATCAGCCGGCTGCCCTGTAAAGCGGCGAATCATTCCAAGGGGTAACTGGAACGGGCAGGTACAGCAACCGACGTAGCGGCGGGCGACCCGCTTGCCGGCGCCTTCCTTGACTGGTTTACACGGGGGTCGCTGATTTCGTCTCCACCCAGCGCGCCAAGAGCCAGAGCAAATCCGCCAGGCGATTGAGGTAGATGATAATTTCGGAGTTTTGCAATTGATCTGCCTCCTGCAACACGCAGACCCTTCGCTCTGCCCGCCGGCAGACCGTTCGCGCCCCGTCGAGCGCCGCGGAGTTCAGGCAAGCACCGGGCGTGGCCCAGCCTTTGAAGGATACACTTTGCGCTTCGACTTCCCGGATCAAGGCGTCGAGTTTATGCGTGAACTGCGAGGTGACGAGCGTGTAGTTGTCCTTGACGTAGCGCGGCAAATCCTCCACCGCGGTCGCCAGTTCGCCCATGAGCGTGACGAGGTCGCGCTGGATCACGAGCAGGCTGTTGCGGATGAAGTCCTGATCCGCCGTGGCGCGGGCCAGTCCGAGCGCGGTGTTTAATTCATCCACGCAGCCGTACGCTTCCACGCGCGGATGACATTTTGAGACGCGCCGGCCATACATCAGGGCGGTCATGCCTTTGTCGCCGGTTTTGGTAACGATGCTCATAGATTCAGTTCCGGTTCATAATTCGATTCTCATCGCCTGCTTGGCCGAGTGGTTCAGTGCCAGCTGAAAAGTCCGCTCATAAATGTGGGCGAAATGGTTTACCGCTCGATTAGTTTCTTGTAGCCCTGAATTCCCTCGGTAATGGCGCGCGCCATCTGCCGGCGATACCCGGCGGTAAAAATCTTTTTCCCCTCTTCGGGATGCGAAAGAAAGCCTGCTTCGATGAGGACCGCCGGCATGGTTGCGCCGCGCAAGACTTCAAAGCGCGCCCGGCGCACACCGCGATCGCCGCTTTGCAGCGCGCGGACGAGGGATTTCTGGATTTGATACGCCAGCAACAGGTTCTTGGCATTGTTGCGATTACCGGGGAAAGCGCCGCTGCGCGCACCTTCGCCGCGGGCGTTGGTGGAGGCGGCGCCGGCGGGCGTAAGGCAATAGACCTCCGAACCGCGAGCCTCCGCGCGTGCGCCCTCGGTGCCATTGAAATGCAGACTCACGAACAGGTCCGCGCCCGCGCGGCGCGCAACTTCCGGACGCTCGGCAAGCTCAATGAAATTATCGCTCGAACGCGTGAGCAACACCTTGAAGCCGGATTGCTTCAACTGATCGCGCAGTTCAAAGGCCAGCCGCAGGGTGTAATCCTTCTCCTGTCGGCCCGGAAGCCGGTTGCCCGGGTCCTTGCCCCCATGCCCGGGATCGAGGCAGATGGTTTTGACTTTCCGGCCCGATCCCGGCGGCGCGGGCGAGAGCAACGGCCGAAAGGTGGCATCCACGTCAAGTTGCGAGATGTAAAGGCTGCCATCGCGAGACGCCAGTGGATAGAGCAACCAGACTTGGAGCCCGTTAACACGGGCTTCCCGCGAATCCACCGCGAATTGTAAACGCGTCAGCTGATTCGTGAGTTGAAAGGATTCGTCGCGTTTGAGCCAGCGCCAACTCAGGCCCTGCCAGCGCGCCCATTCTGAGAGGCGAACATAGCCGGTATCATGCAGGCGGACGGTCAATGACTGCGCCCCCGCGCCCAGCGGCACAGCCAGGCCAAGGCAAATCGCCAGCCACAGCCCGCACGGGAAAACACATTTCATTGCCGCGCAATCTGCCCGGCAGTTCCGCCACCTTCAAGGTAAATGGCGAAACGCCAGGCTTTCCGTGCGTCCGGGGCCAGGTCTGGGGCGAAACGGCTCCGGACATACGCGCTGCAAAGCATCCACAAGTGCATCCGCCTTCTCGCGCGCAACCTCGCCCATGAGACAAATCTGAAGCCAGTTTTCGCGCCGGAGATAATCACTGTTGTAACTAAGCAGGAAGCCCGCCTCCTGCATTAACTTGCCCACGGTCACGGAGTTGAGTTCCCGTGGCAAAGCGAGCGTAATGATGGCGGGCGAAGTCCGCGTCGCTCCGCCGACAAGGCAAAAGTTCAACGCCAACAGCCTCGCCCGCAGGCCGGCCGAAGTCGCCTGGAGTTCAGCATAGCGTTTCTTCCAATCCACCCTGCGGATGGCGGCGTTAAGCGCGTGCAGCAGGTTCGACGAGAACGTGAACGGCACGCCACCCTGCTCCGCATAAAAGCCAAGGTCAAGATAGCGCGGCAAATGGTCGCTGGCCGGACGGACGCCGTGATGATAAAAAACCATCGCGACCCCGGGATACGCGCGCAATCCCTTGCCGCTCGCGCCGGACGCAAGATGCACCCCGGTGAGTTCCACGGGCAGCGTGCCCAGACTGCTGATGGCGTCGAGACAGAGTCTCACGCCGTATTCGGCACACAGCCGTTTAAGGGCGGCGAGATCGTTGAGAACGCCCGTGGAGGTTTCGCAGTGCGCGCACCAGAGCCACTCGGGCGACGGGACGCGCGCAAACTTTTCCCGCACCGCCTCCAGGTCCAGCGGTGCGCCCCAGGGAAAATCGAAATGGTCGAAGTGCAGCTTGAAGCGGCGCGCATGATCCGCGAGTCGCAAACCGAATTCGCCATTGCTCAACACCACGCCCTTGCCCGGCAACAAGGAAAGCTGCGCGCCCACGACATCGTTGGCGAGCGTGCCCGACCCGAGCAGGAGTTCCACGCTGGCGGCGTGGGTGAGGTCGCAAAGCATCGCCTGGGTGTTCTGAAAGTCAGTTTGGAAACCGTCGGCCCGGTGCGATTCCGGCGCCTGCTCGAAAGCCCGGCGCACTTCCCGCCGCACCGTCACCGGGCCGGGGAGAAAATTGGCCGCGCTGGGCTGAAAAGACTTGGCTGGCGCCGCACGGAGGAATTCGCGGGCGGTCACCTCAAAGGTTTCCAGCGTGACATACATCGGCTGGAATAGGGCGTCCCCCGTGCCCAACACGGGACCAAAGGGCACAAAACCAAGATGCTGATAAAGCCTGGCCTGCCGCAAGGTACCGGAAATGATCGCGAGGTCATAGCCCTTCTCGACACCGTGCTGCCAGAGCAACGCGAGCAGGCCGGAGAGAATCTGGCCGCCACGGCCACCGCGGAATTGTTGGTCGATCGCCAGCAGGCGAATTTCGCAGACCCTTCGCCCCGTCGGCAGATGGCGATCGAGCTCCGGCAGTTTCTGATCGAGGGAGAACGGGCGGCTACTGCGCGCCGCCAACATACCGGCGATTTTTCGGTTGGCGAGGCAGATCAGATAGGTGTTCTCCGTGTGGAATTTGTCCACAAGGCGGTGCGTGGGAGATGCCTGGTGCTGCGGAATCTCCTCGACAAAGGTGCGGTAGTTGAGCCGGTGTATCTGCTCAAACTCCCAGTCCTCCGAGGCAAATTTGAAAATGAGGGGTGAACGGGTGGCGCTCATGGTTTGAGTTGTTTCGGGTCCGGTTCCGCGCTTCGGTACCGGGCCAGTTCACGAATTTCGGTAATTAAATTCTGCCGGTGGGCAAACCAGACAACCCCGATCAAGCCGCTGACCAGCGCGACTTGCACCCCATCTTGGCGAAAGCACCACACCGTGAACGGCAGGACGAGATAAGCAAACAGCCCCGGCAAAATTGTCCGTCGCATTAGCGCAAACAAAACCGCGAACGCCGTCGCGTAGATGAGCGCCGACTGCCAGTCGTAAACGAGCAACCCACCAAGCGAAGTCGCCACGCCCTTCCCGCCGCGAAAGCCGAGTGGCACCGGCCAGACGTGACCGACAGTAACCGCCAGCAATGCCACGGCGGTAAGAAACTCCGTATCGGTCAGGTGTTGCGCCATCATAACCGCCAGCGCCCCCTTTGCGAAATCGGCCAGTAACGTCACGCAAAAACCGCTCCGCCCCAGCACCCGGCCGACATTGCGGGCGCCGATGCTGCCACTCCCCACCTTGCGCAGGTCGCGACCGGTTTGGGCTCGCACGAGGTAGTAACCAGTGCCAACGCAACCGAGGGCATAAGCCCCAGCCAGACACGCCAAGGTGTGCAGGATATTCACCGATTGAATTTGCTCGACCCAAGCCATGATGAAAAAGTCCGGGCTCGACCGCCGGCGCCGGTCGAAGTCACCGGCCGCTTATTCGCGGAGTAAAGCGAAAGGCCGCGGGGCGAGCGAGAAGTTTCTTAATCCAACTGGAAGCTTCGCGGACGCTCCGCCCGGAACGCCGGCCGCAAAGCAGCGTTAGCCGACATTGTGACAATACCACTCCAAGGCGAGGTCCAGACCATCGCGCACTTGTTGCGTCGGCACGTAGCCGAGCTGGCGTTGCGCGCGGCTGATGTCCGCCAGCGAATGGCGCACGTCCCCAGCACGAAAATCCTGGTACATCGGCCGCTGTTCCGGCAGCGCGGGATCGCGGCGGCGCAAGCCGCTTTGCAGTAACTGGAACAATTCGTTCAGCGTCGTACGCTCCCCGACGGCGATATTGTAGGCCTGATTGACTGCCTCGGGGTTCGACGTGGTGGCCGCGAGCAGGTTGGCTTGGACAACATTGGCCACGAAACAGAAATCCCGGCTCGTTTCACCGTCGCCGTTGATCCGCACGGGTTCCCGCCGCAAGAGGGCGGCAATCCACTTGGGTATTACCGCGGCATAAGCCCCATCAGGATCCTGCCGCGGGCCGAAAACGTTGAAATAGCGCAGCCCAATGCACTCGCAGCCGTAGGCTTTGGCGTAGGTCTGGGCATAAACTTCGTTGATCAGTTTCGTGGCGGCATAGGGTGAAAGCGGCTGCCCGAGCTTGTCTTCCACTTTGGGCAGTCCGGGATGATC